>NZ_JBQEPA010000020.1:0-110784 GCF_052056495.1 Phyllobacterium sp. 22229 | reverse complement strand
CAGAAGCTGGTACCCAAGCCGATTCCATTTCCGCTGAGGTACCAGTATGACTGTGCAGGCTTCCCCTCTGACCAGCGATTATGACGCCAAGCGGCGCCACGCCATTGCCGCCGCCACGATCGGCAATGGCCTCGAATGGTTTGATTTTACCGTCTACGGTTTCTTCACGCCGATCATCGCACGCTTGTTCTTTCCCGCGATCAACGACCTGACCTCGATCCTGCTCACAGTCGGCACCTATGGTGTCGGCTTTTTCATGCGTCCGGTCGGGGCTGTGGTTCTCGGTGTCTACGCTGACCGGAAGGGGCGCAAGGCGGCGCTGACGCTGACAATCCTGATGATGGCGTTCGGCACGGCACTTCTCGGCTTTGCGCCGACCTATGCCCAGGCCGGGATCATCGGACCGCTCGTCATCGTTCTGGCGCGGCTGATCCAGGGCTTTTCTGCCGGCGGAGAGATTGGCGGCGCAACAGCCTTTCTCATCGAATACGCGCCGCCGGAAAAACGCGGGTTTTATGCCAGCTGGCAACAGACGAGCCAGGCGCTGGCCGTCGTCCTCGGCGGCATCTGCGGCACCATCGTCACCCATGCGCTTGACCCGGCAGCCATCGACAGCTGGGGCTGGCGCGTGCCTTTCCTCCTGGGCCTGCTCATCGGACCGGTCGGGTTCTATATCCGCGCCCGTGTCGACGAGACGCCGGTCTTTACCGACAGCCACACGCAGAAGAGCGAGTCGCCATTGCGTGACGCCCTCAGGGATCATCCGCGCGGCATTGCCTCCGGCTTTGGCGTCACTATTCTCTGGACGGTATGCACCTATGTGCTGCTGTTCTACATGACGACCTACGCGGTCAAGCAGCTCAACATTCCGCTCGCCGATGCATTCGTTGCCACAACCATTGGCGGATTGGTGCTGATGCTGGGCTGCCCCGTCGCCGGGGCCTTGTCGGACCGGGTGGGGCGCAAGCGGCTGCTGCTGGCAGCAGCCATTGCCATCGGTGTGCTGATCTATCCGCTGTTTGCCTGGGTCAACGCCTCGCCCGATCTGATGACTCTTGCCATTGTCCAGGGCATTCTCGGGCTGCTTCTCGCCGCATTCACCGGACCGGCACCAGCACTGCTGGCCGAGCAGTTTCCTGCAGGCTTGCGCTCCACCGGGCTGTCGCTGGCCTATAATTTCGCCGTGACCATTTTCGGCGGCTTTGCCGCCGTCATCGTCACGCTGCTGATCGAGGCAACGGGTACGAAACTGGCTCCGAGTTTTTACGTGATGGCGGCAGCACTGGTGAGTGCGCTGACACTTCTGACCATGCAGGACAAGACGGGAAAACCGATCGACTGAGCGGATTAGGCGACGAATTTCTGCCGGATCTCGGCCACCGCATGGCAGCGGACCGGTTGTCCCTCGGCTTGTTTGACGCATGCGATGACCTTTTGCGCCAGGGGCGTGGAAATGCCCTTTTCCCTTGCCAGTTTGACAATGACACCCTGGAGATAATCGATCTCGGTGGTCCTGCCGCGCGAAAAATCCTCCCACATGGATGAGCGCGCGCGCGGATCGATGGCCAGCATCCTGCGGGCAACACGCCGGAACAGAAAATCGGGCAGTCGCAGAATCCATGGCAGTATCGCTGGTGAGACGCCCTGGACCGGCGCTGCAACGATGCCATGGGCTTTCATGACCTTGAGGCCTTCGCCCATCTGATCGGCAAGCAGAACGCGCCAGTCGCGGTCGGCAAGCTGTGTGGCAAGCGGCAGGTTTGACAGGGCGTTGAGCGCATTGTTGAGGTTCATCATCAGCTTGCCCCAGAGAATGCCTTGCATATTGTCGTGCGGGCTGACCGGAAGGTCTGGTGTCGACAGGGCTGCGGCCAGGCCCTCGGCGTTGTTTTCAACAAGGATCGTGCCCTGTGTGGTGCGGCGTACACTCAGCGGCAGCGCGCCTGCATCTGATTGGACGACGTTGAAAGGCACCATTCCGGCAACCACGGTCATGCTCTCCGGAAGGTTTTCTCGGAGAACACCGGCATTGCCGATACCGTTCTGCAGACTGACGACGATACAGTCAGCGGGTGCATGGCTGGCAATCACCTCCGCCATCTCTTGCGTCGCACCGCTCTTGACAGCCACGAGAATGATCCGCGCCTTGTTGAAGGCTGCGGCGGGGTCCTGCGTGAGGGAAAGCCGGTCCGGCGATAGAAGCCGCTCCGTGCCGTCGAGATTGATAATTTTCAGGCCGGCGCGCCGGATTTCGTCCGCCACGCGGGGCCGGGCCAGGAACGTGACGGCCTTTCCGGCGGCGGCAAGCTGGCCGCCGACATAGCAGCCGATGGAGCCGGCGCCTGCGACAACAATACGGCCATTGTTTTCAGTCATCGGCGAGCCCCGGTTTGACGCAATCGTCAGCCATTAAAACAGATGCACGCATTGCGATCCAGTGCGTGACAGGATGCTGCTTTTGGATTATCGCTTTGCACATGACATCCTCGACAGATCCCGTAAACAACCTCGCCCAACTCATTGCTTGTCCATCGGTTACACCGGCGGAGGGCGGTGCTCTCACCACGCTCGAAGCCATGCTGGCGCCGCTGGGCTTTTCCGTTGAGCGCCCCACCTTCAGCGAAGACGGGACGCCTGATGTTGAAAATCTCTACGCCAGACGTTCGGGCAATGGGCCGCATCTGATGTTTGCCGGTCATACCGACGTTGTTCCCGTCGGCGACGCGGCGGCCTGGACCTACCCGCCATTTTCGGCGGCGATCCACAAGGGCGAGATGTATGGCCGCGGTGCGGTTGACATGAAGGGCGGCATTGCCTGTTTTGCCGCCGCCGTTGCCCGCCACATCGCGAAGAATGGCGCTTTGAAGGGCTCGATTTCCTTCCTGATCACCGGCGATGAGGAAGGCCCGTCGATCAACGGTACCGGCAAGCTGCTGGAATGGGCCAAGGCCAGGGGTGAAACCTGGGATGCAGCCATCGTCGGCGAACCAACCAATCCCGACAAGCTGGGCGACATGATCAAGATCGGCCGGCGCGGTTCGCTCTCGGGAACGGTCACCGTTCATGGCGTTCAGGGGCACGCGGCCTATCCGCATCTGGCCGACAGCCCGGTTCGCGGACTGGTGACGTTGGTGGACAGCCTGCTTTATCCGGCTTTCGACAAGGGGACGAAGAACTTTCAGGCGACCAATCTGGAAGTCACGACGATCGATGTTGGAAATCCTGCTGTTAATGTCATCCCGGCCAAGGCAACCGCGACATTCAATATCCGTTTCAACGACACATGGACCGATGAGACGCTGATGGCGGAAATCCATAACCGTCTCGACAAGGCATCCGGGCGGCGCAAACTGCGGCCAGGCCGGAAAACGCCTGTTAATTACGAGCTTGTCTGGCGCGACCGGCCGAGCCATGTCTTTCTCACCCATGATGAAAAGCTTATCGGCACGCTGACCGCTTCGGTTGAGGCCGTGACCGGCAAGCGGCCGCAGCTGTCCACCTCGGGTGGTACATCCGATGCGCGCTTTATCAAGGATTACTGCCCGGTGGTCGAGTTCGGGCTCGTCGGGCAGACCATGCACATGGTGGATGAGCGTGTGGCGGTCGCCGACCTGGAAACGTTGACACAAATTTACGAGCGGTTCATTGCCGACTTTTTTGCCTGAGCGACCATGCTGAATTTTGAAGACATCCAGCGTTATTTCTGGGGCTCATGGCGGATCATGAACGGCCATGCCGACGGTCTGGAATTCTTCGATCTGTCCGAAGACGGCTTCTGGCAATCATTCCATGCGATCACGGTATCGCTGCCGCCTTTGATATTGAGCTGGATTGTTTTTGCCAATGATGTGGTGGCCTTCCGGCCTGAAACGGGAACCCGGCTTTCCCTGATCGGCCGGATCGCCTTTGTCGATTTGACCGCATGGGTCCTGCCATTGGCGGTGCTGCTTTTCGTGGCCCCGCGCATTGGCCTGCGCAGCCGCTTCAGTGTCTATGTGATCACCAGCAACTGGGGCTCCGCATTGGTGAACTGGCTGGTTGTGCCTGCCACGCTGATTCATATTTTCATGCCGACGCGGCCGCAGTTCTCGCTGGGTGTCGACCTCGTGCTCAACGCCGCCGCGCTCGTTTTGACCTATCGATTGACGCATGTGGCGTTGAAGAAAACCTATGCCTATACGACGGCCTTCTTCGCCATTCTGGTTACCGGATATATTATTCTGGTGGTCGTTCTTCAGAGCGTGCTGGGAATTGCCATGCCGGAGCCGATCACACTCGGGTAATCCACACCGACGAGGTAGAGGCCATAGGGCGGCGCGACAGGACCGCAGGCCTTGCGGTCCCGGGCGGCAAGCGCATCGCTGACATCGTCGGCCGTCCAGCGGCCGCAACCCACTTCGTTCAACGTTCCCGCAAATGACCTGATCTGGTTGTGCAGGAACGAGCGCGCGGATGCCCTGATCTCGATGATTTCCCCGTTGCGTATAACGCTGAGGTGATCGAGCGATTTGACCGGGCTTTTTGCCTGGCACTGGGTGGCGCGAAAGGTGGTGAAATCGTGGGTTCCGACCAGCCGTTGTGCCGCCTCGTGCATTGCCTGTGCATCAAGCGGTTTCTTCACCCACCATGCGCGGAATGCTTCCAGTGGCGCGGGTGGACGGCGATTGATGATGCGGTAGAGATAATGCCGGCCCGTGGCGGAAAAACGCGCATCGAAATTCTCGCTCATCCGCTCGACATTGATGATCCCAACGGTTTCTCCGGCCACGACCAGATGGGCGTTGAGCGCCTCGCGCACCTTGGCGCTGCTCCAGTCCTTGGTCAGATCCACATGGGCAATCTGGGCAATCGCATGCACGCCCGAATCGGTGCGGCCCGCGGCGCCAAGGGAGATGGTTTCGCCGCAGAACTTGAAGATGGCCTGCTCGATGGCTGCCTGAACGGTATGGCCGTTTTCCTGCCGCTGCCAGCCCGCATAGGGGGTGCCGTCATATTCGATGGTGAGCTTGTAGCGCGGCATCAAAGGCCCTCGAACGCTCTGGAGTAGACAAGCGTTCCCGACAGAGGTGCATCGCTGAAAGCCAGCGCCTGCAGATACGCGCCCTGATATTGGCTGGTAAAACCCGATGCCCGCGCATGGGTGTAGCCGAAGCGGCCGTAATAGCCGGGGTCGCCGAGGACAACGGAAAGGGTTTCGCCCATGAGCGCCAGCTGTTCGTGTGCAGCCTTGATCAGTGCGGACCCGATGCCTTTGCCCTGATGGGCGGAGGCGACACTGAGCGGTGCCAGCGCAACCGCGTCAAAGCTGGTTCCATTCTCAACGCGCAGCCTTGAAAACAGGATATGGCCCGCCAGCGCGCCATCGAACTCCGCAACCAGTTCGAGAACGACATCGCCATTGCCGCTGAGTTGCGCGACCAGCTTTGCTTCATCCGGCCCGTCAAAGGCCTCTTCGAGGATAGCTGAGATCAACGCGCGGTCCGCGGGCTGTACGCGACGAATGGCGATGCTGCTCATGGCAGCTTGGCCCCTTGCGCAATCTTGGCGCCACGCTGGAATTCCTGCCCATCCATGGCCTTGCCACCCGCCCGCTGTAGCGCGCGCAGACGCACCGCGCCTTCTCCGCAGGCAATGCGCAGATCGTCGTCGAGCACGGTGCCCGGCACGCCGGCACCGGTTGCAAGCAGCGAGCGCAGCAACTTGACGCGTTCGAGGCCGTCACCGATTTCCATCTCGCACCAGGCGCCGGGAAACGGTGCCAGACCGCGAATGCGGTTATGGATGTCAATGGCTGGCAGGGTCCAGTCAATGCGGGTTTCAACCTTGGTGATCTTCGACGCGTAGGTGACGCCGTCTTCCGGTTGCGGGGTCAGGGTGAGGCTGTCCCGTTCCAGCGCAGCCATGGCGCGCACCATCAGGTCTGCCCCGATCATGCTGAGCTGGTCGTGCAACTCGCCCGCTGTCGTGTCGGGTGTGATCTTGACCTTTTCGGCCATGGCGACCGGGCCCGTATCCAGCCCTTCATCCATTTTCATGATCATCATGCCGGTTTCGCTGTCACCCGCCATGATGGCCCGCTGGATCGGCGCGGCGCCGCGCCAGCGCGGAAGAAGCGAGGCATGGCCGTTGTAGCAGCCAAGGCGCGTGCCTTCGAGAATGGCGGTCGGCAGGATCAGGCCATAGGCCACGACGATGGCAACATCCGCATTGAGGTCACGGAACGCCTGCTGTTCCTCGGGATTGCGCAGGCTTTTGGGCGTGCGCACTTCAATGCCGAATTCCTCGGCATTGCGATGAACGGGGGAGGGAGTTAGCTCCAGTCCGCGCCGCCCGGCAGGACGCGGCGGCTGGCTGTAGACAGCGACGATCTCATGGCCCTGGCCAATGAGCGCGTTGAGAACCGGTACGGAGAATTCCGGGGTTCCCATGAAGACGATGCGCAGGCTCATGGCTTACACCGCCAGCCGACTCGGAACGCGATCCTTGGCAAGCTTCTTGAACTTCTTCATCACCATTTCACGCTTGAGGCGCGAGATGTAGTCGATGAACAGAACGCCGTTGAGGTGGTCAATCTCATGTTGAAGGCAGGTCGCCAGCAAGCCGTCAGCCTCGATCTCGTGCTTCTTGCCTTCGATGTCAAAATAGGCAACGCGCACTTTTGCCGGGCGTTCCACTTCCGCATAGTAATCCGGAATGGACAGGCAGCCCTCTTCATAGACATTGCGCTCGGTGCTGGAAGACAAAATCTCGGGGTTGATGAAAACCTGCGGTGCCTTCGGTTCGTCTTCTTTGGCAAGGTCGATCACCAGCATGCGCAGCGGTTCCGCCACCTGAATGGCGGCCAGGCCGATGCCCGGCGCGTCATACATGGTGTCGAGCATATCGTTGGAGAATTTGCGCAAATCAGCGTCAAAGCGCTCCACGGGTTTGGAAACCTGGCGCAACAGCGGATCGGGAAGAATGACAAGCGGTTTGATAGACATGTGCATCACCTAATATCTCGGCTTTCAACCGTCAATCCGACACAAACGGCATTTGTGCCGGCATGACCATCATTTGTAAAAATGTTCTTGTTTTGATCTCACATTTGCCATCCGAATCGGTTAGTCTGCTTGCCATGGAAACATCACATTCACTCGACCAGCCATTGTTTCAGCTTGGTGCCAGTTCAATATCGGTCGGCACCGCGCTGATGACCGCGGCTGTCATCGTTGCCCTTGCCATCGTCCTGTGCGGGATTGCGCTCTGGCGTTCGGCGCGGATACGGCTGATCGCGGAAGTACAGGCGGAAGACCGTGCGCGCGATGCGGAAGTGCGGATGGCTGAGATCCTGAAGAGCCAGTCCGAGATGCAGGGCCGCATGCAGACCATGGCCGAACTTTTCGGCTCCCGCCAGGCTGAACTCAACCAGTCGATCCGCGAGCGCCTTGACGGAATGACCAGCCGCATCGGCCAGACTATGACCGAACAGACGCAGTCGACTCATGAAAATCTGGCCAAATTGCAGGAGCGGCTGGCGGTCATCGATACCGCACAGAACAATATCCAGTCGCTGGCCGGACAGGTTGTCCAGCTGCAGGCGATCCTCGCCAACAAGCAGACGCGCGGCGCTTTCGGCCAGGCGCGCATGGAAACCATCATTGCCGATGGCCTGCCGCAGGGGGCCTATGAGTTTCAGGCCACGCTCTCCAATGGAAGCCGGCCGGATTGCATCGTTCGCATGCCGAATGGCGCTCCCAATCTGGTCATCGACGCCAAATTTCCGCTGGAAGCGTGGAATGCCATCCGCGAGTCCGAAACGCCGGACACGAAGAAGCTGGCGCTTGCCCAGTTCCGCCGGGATATCGAAATCCATATTCGCGATGTGTCGGAAAAATACCTGATCAATGGCGAAACCCAGGATACGGCGTTTCTCTTTGTGCCGTCGGAATCCATCTTTGCCGAGATTCACGAGAATTTCGAAGGCATTGTGCAGAAGGCCCATCGTTCGCGCATCGTCATCGTTTCGCCATCGCTGCTGATGCTGTCCATTCAGGTCATTCAGGCGGTGCTCAAGGATGTGCGCATGCGCGAGCAGGCGCATCTCATCCAGGGCGAGGTGATCCGCCTGATGGAAGATGTCGGGCGTCTGGATGACCGGGTCCGGCGGCTGCAGACGCATTTCGGTCAGGCCAGCAAGGATATTGACGATATTCTCGTCTCGTCCGGCAAGGTGACAAAGCGCGGCCAGAAGATCGAGGCGCTCGAATTTGTCGATCCGGCGGCCGGCGAACCTGCAAAGGGACCGGATGCCAGCCGTTCGGCAGCATCGGCAACGGGCCAACTGCGCCTGCGCGTGGTGGACGAGGATTAACGGTCATCCCAGCCGTGACGTAACGGGCCGTCACGTAACAAGATTCGAATAGTTCCGGCACTGTTGTGCCGTTGCGGCGGCAAATGTCAGAATCAGACCACTGGTCGTCTGCGCCGTCATGGGATAACCCTGCCACAAACGGCGCAGGGCATCATGGCTGATTCACAGATAGAGAACGCGATTTTCCTCGGTATTGATACGGGCGGCACCTATACGGATGCGGTTCTCTGGTCGGAGGCGCGCGGCGTCATCGCCAAGGCCAAGGCTCTGACCACGCGCCACGATCTGAGTGTCGGCATCTCCGGGGCGGTCGAACGCATTGTCGAAGAGGCTCGCATTGATCCGGGCCATATCCGCCTTGTCTCCATGTCGACCACACTGGCCACCAATGCCCTTGTCGAAGGGCAGGGCGGGCGGATCGCCCTTGTCATGGTCGGGTTCTCGCCAGCCGATCTGGAGAAGGCGGACCTTGGGTCTGCCCTTGGCTCCGATCCCGTTGTCTTCCTGCCGGGTGGCCACGATGTCTATGGCCGTCCGCAGCCCTTCGATGTCTCGGCGCTGCAGGAGGCCTTGCCGCGCCTCAAGGATGAGGTGACGGGCTTTGCCGTCTGCGCCTATTTTGCCGTACGCAACCCCGAACATGAGATTGCCGTTCGCGATCTTGTAAGGGCGCAGACGGGTCTGCCTGTCACATGCAGTCACGAGCTTTCGGCCAAGCTGAACGGTCCGCGCCGTGCCCTGACGACCGTCCTCAACGCCCGGCTCATCGCGATGATTGACCGTCTCGTGGCGGCGACGGAGGGATTTCTCGACCGGCGCGGCATTCATGCGCCGCTCATGGTGGTGCGCGGCGATGGCGCGCTGGTCTCGGCGGCATTTGCGCGGCACCGCCCGATTGAAACGATTCTGTCGGGACCGGCTGCCAGCCTTGTCGGCGCACGCCATATGACGGGCCTCGACAATGCCATCGTGTCCGACATTGGCGGAACAACCACGGACGTTGCTGTTCTCGACAATGGCCGTCCCCGACTCGATCCCAACGGCGCCACCGTCGGCGGTTTCCGCACCATGGTCGAGGCGGTGGCCATGCGCACATTCGGACTGGGGGGCGATTCCGAAGTGTCGCTGGACGACAATGCCATGGCACCGCGCATCATGCTTGGACCAAGGCGCCTGGTACCGCTCTCCCTGCTTGCAGCCAATCACGGCGCAACGGTCATCGATCATCTGGCGCGGCAGGTGAAGACGGCCAATCCTGGACGTCTGGACGGGCGTTTCGTGCTGCGGACCGGCGTGCCCGAACAAATGGCTTCGGGATTGAGCAAGGGCGAAGCCGAGCTTTACGTGCGGATCACCGGTGAACCGCAGCCGCTCGACCGGCTTTTGAATTCCGTTTCCCAGACCGCGACGATCAACCGGCTGGTGGCGCGCGGGCTCGTTCATCTCTCGGGTTTCACGCCGTCCGATGCCTGCCATGTCCTCCACCTGCAGAACAATTGGAACGGCGAGGCGGCGCGCTACGGCGCCATTCTCTATGCCCGGCGCAAGGATGGGGCGGGCCGCCCTTTGTGTGATACGCCGGAAGAGATTTCGCGCCGCACCTATGACGCACTCATCCGCCGCTCGTCGGAAGTGGTGCTGGAAACCGTCTTTGCCGAGGATGGATTGGATGGTCCTGACATGGTGGCCAGCCCACTGACCCAAAGGGCGCTTTCCGGCGAAGGCGGCATTGCCGGCATCAAACTTGATATCGACCGGCCGCTGATCGGCCTGGGTGCTTCCGCTCCCGTCTATTATCCCGCTGTCGGAACCATGCTGGGCGCCCCGAGCATTGTTCCCGTCGACACCGATGTCGCCAATGCGCTGGGAGCTGTCGTCGGACAGGTGCGCGTGTCGGTCGAGGCCTACATCAGCCAGCCCGTTGAAGGGATTTTCCGCGTGGCGGCGGGAGAGGCTGTGAAGGATTTTCAGGAGGAAGAACTGGCGATTGCCTTTGCCGAGGAAACACTGCAGGAGCAGGTTCGCAGTTTTGCGCTGGAAGCCGGTACCGATGAAGCACAGGTAACGATTGCCCGAAACATCAGCGCGGCAACGGTTGAGGATCAGCGAAAATTTATCGAAGCGGTGCTGGTTGCAACCGCCACGGGCAGGCCCCGCATCGCCCACTGATTGATTATTTCCATTATGGCATAAATCATGTTCATTTAGGATGAATTGACGGGGAATGCTTTGGTGTGTTCAAGGATACGCTAACAGAAAATCTGAAGGAGTATGGTATGAGCGAGCGGGTCGAGATCAATGGTCTGAAGGTGGCGAAAGAGCTCTACGACTTCGTGGCACATGAAGCGGTCACCGGAACGCCGGTCAATGCCGATGCCTTCTTCCAGGGACTGGCCGCCATCGTCGATGACCTGTCGCCGAAGAACCGGGCCCTGCTCGCCAAGCGCGATGCATTTCAGGAAAAGCTTGACGCGTTCTATCGCGAAAAGCGCGAGACGGGATACACACCGGAGCAATATGAAGCGTTCCTGCGCGAAATCGGCTATCTGCTGCCCGAGGGCGGAACATTCTCGGTTTCTACCGACAATGTCGATCCGGAAATCGCGGTAACGGCTGGACCGCAGCTGGTTGTGCCTGTCATGAACGCCCGCTACGCGCTCAACGCGGCCAATGCGCGCTGGGGTTCGCTTTACGATGCGCTCTACGGCACCGATGCCATTCCGGAAACCGGTGGCGCGGAAAAAGGCAAGGCATTCAATCCGCTGCGCGGCGCCAAGGTTATCGCCTGGGCCAAGGCCTTTCTCGACGACAGTGCGCCGCTCGATGGTGCACGCTGGGCCGATGTGACCGGTCTTTCCATCGATCACGGCGCCCTTGTGCTCAGGACTGCCAATGGGGTTGCCCCGTCGCTGAAGGATCCGGCGCAGTTCGTCGGCTATAAGGGCGATGCGTCCAGTCCATCCTCCGTTCTCCTGGTGAAGAACGGCATGCATGTGGAGATCGTCATCAATGCCGGTCATCCCATCGGGAAAACCGATCCTGCCAATATTGCCGATGTGGTGCTGGAATCGGCACTCACGACCATTCAGGACTGCGAGGATTCCGTTGCTGCCGTCGATGCGCAAGACAAGGTTGTCGTCTATCGCAACTGGCTCGGCCTGATGAACGGCGACTTGCAGGATACATTTGAAAAGGGCGGCAAATCAGTCACGCGCAAGCTCAATCCCGACCGCGACTATACAGGGAAAGACGGCAAGCCGCTGACACTGCCCGGCCGTTCGCTCATGCTGGTGCGCAATGTCGGTCACCTCATGACCAATCCGGCTATCCTCGACAAGGATGGCAATGAGGTGCCGGAAGGCATCATGGATGCGGCAATCACCGGTCTGATTGCCCTGCACGACGTCGGCCCCAAGGGCCGCCGCATGAATTCGCGTGCCGGTTCGATGTATGTCGTCAAGCCGAAAATGCACGGCCCGGAAGAAGTCGCCTTTGCCTCGGAGCTGTTCGGACGCGTTGAAGCGCTGCTCGGCATGCAGCCCAACACGATGAAGATGGGCATTATGGACGAGGAGCGCCGCACGACGGTCAACCTCAAGGAAGCCATCCGCGCGGCAAAGGAACGGGTTGTTTTCATCAATACCGGCTTCCTCGACCGCACCGGCGACGAGATCCACACCTCCATGGAGGCGGGTCCGATGATCCGCAAGGGTGACATGAAGCAGGCATCCTGGATCGGCGCCTATGAAAACTGGAATGTCGATGTCGGGCTTGAATGCGGCCTTTCCGGCCATGCGCAGATCGGCAAGGGCATGTGGGCCATGCCGGACCTCATGGCAGCCATGCTCGAACAGAAGATTGCCCATCCGAAGGCCGGTGCCAACACTGCATGGGTGCCGTCGCCGACGGCCGCCACGCTGCATGCCACCCACTATCACAAGGTTGATGTGGCCGAGGTACAGGCAAAGCTGAAGACGCGCGGCCGCGCCAAACTCGGCGATATCCTGTCGGTGCCGGTCGCTTCGCGGCCGAACTGGACACCGGACGATATTCAGCGCGAACTCGATAACAATACCCAGGGCATTCTGGGTTATGTCGTGCGCTGGGTGGATCAGGGCGTCGGCTGCTCCAAGGTGCCTGACATCAACAATGTCGGCCTGATGGAAGACCGCGCCACCTTACGCATTTCCGCCCAGCACATCGCCAACTGGCTGCATCATGGCGTCGCCGGCGAGGCGCAGGTTCTGGAAACGCTGAAGCGCATGGCCGGTGTCGTCGACAAGCAGAATGAAGGCGATCCGCACTACCAGCCGATGGCTGCGGATTTCGATGCCTCGGTGGCGTTTCAGGCGGCTTGCGATCTGGTGTTCAAGGGGCGGGCGCAGCCGAACGGCTATACCGAGCCGGTCCTGCACCGCCGCAGGCTGGAACTGAAAGCCAAGCGCGCGGCTGCCTAGCAGCCAATGCGCGCTCTTCGCCTCCTGGCTCTGGTGCTGCCGGCATTGCTGGCGGGGCCGGGGCCTGCGAGGACGCAGGGTGCAGAACCCGCCATTGAAATCCTCAGCTGGGGGCTGACGCGGGCGAAGGATGTCGGCACTGAAGCGGCACCGGATACGCCGACCGGCTATAACCGGCTTGTTGACGGGCCGGTGGACGTTGTCAGGGCCGACAAAATCATCGCCTGCCTCGGGACCAGTTTCGGCGTGATGTATGCCGCTTTCAACATCCCCGATTTTCAGGTCGTGCCGGTCATGATCATTGTCCGGCATCCGGTGATTCACACGCCCGATGGCCGCAGCATGCAGCGCAGCAGCTGGCCCGACGGCGCCATCCGGCAGCAGCGCTATGCGGGATGGGTGTTCGAGAAAAGCTACGAACTGGTTTCCGGTGTCTGGACCTTTTCACTGCAAGACACGCACGGGCGCGAATTTGCAGCCAAGAGTTTCGATGTGACCGCCGGAAGCTGCCCCATATCCTGACGGATGCCCGATGCTTTTCCGATCAGGAGCATTGCCATCATCTTGTTATCCCAGCCGGATAGTCCTAACCATCCTTGCCCGGATGCAATCGGAGGTCTGACCATGTTGACGATAACCCGCGAAGCGGAACCTGATGAGGCAACGCAGCTGGCCATCGAGGCGGGACTTGAGGGTTTCAATACATCGAAGGCCGGACCGGAAAATGCCGAGGACTTCTGGATTATTGCGCGCGATGCGGACGGCAAGGTACAGGGCGGCGTCAAGGGATGGTCATCCTTCTCCTGGCTGTTCGTCGACTGGCTCTGGGTGTCCGCCGATGGGCGAAAGGGCGGGACGGGCTCGCGCTTGCTCGGCGAAGCGGAAGAGGTTGGCCGGGCGCGCGGATGTGTTGGTGTCTATCTTGAAACATTTACCTTTCAGGCGCCGGAGTTTTACCGGAAACACGGTTATGTGGAATTCGGCAGACTGGAAGGCATGCCACCGGGCCATGACTGCATCTGGTTGAAGAAGGCGTTGGACTAGCGCGGCCGCAAGCGCATGTCTCCCTGCAGACACGCGGATCGTAGGAATTCGCAAATAGCAATTGTCACGGTGCAGAATTAGACTATTTGATAATCACGAAAACTCCTGTGTCTCTCACATAATTTGGCGATTGGGTTTATCCATGAGCGATTTGCCCCATTCAGTTCTGCAGGACGCTCATCGGCTAGCTGCCCTTGCCGAATATGATGTCCTCGATACACCGCCGGAGCCGGCGTTCGATAACATTGTTTCTCTTGCCAAACAGATTTGCGAGACGCCGGTTGCTTTGATCAGCCTGGTTGCTGGCGACCGGCAATGGTTCAAGGCGCGGTCCGGGTTTGAGACCTGCGAAACACCCCTCGAGCAATCGGTTTGCGCACATGCGCTGCCAACGGGTTCCGTGCTGATCATTCCGGATCTCACGCTGGACGAGCGAACCCGAAACAACACGCTGGTGACGGGAGAACCCCATATCCGGTTCTACGCCGGAGCAGTTCTCAATACACCGAGCGGTGAGGCGATCGGAACCCTATGCGTGATCGACAGCGTGCCGCGCCCCGGCGGACTGACCGACGCACAAACCGAGGCCCTTCAGGACCTTGCCGAGCAGGTCATCACCATTCTCGAGTTGCGCCGCGTGCTGGAAGACCGCAACGATGTTGTTCTGCAGCAGCGGCGGTCGATTCGCTCCAGCCTGAAACGGGCTCTGTCGAGCGAGGCGGCGCGCAACAAGCAGTACAGGGTCGATGGATGGCTCGGTCCCGCGCAGCAGGCGGGCGGCATCGGGGCATTCGAACTTGATCTCAAAACCAACATTGCCCGTGTCACCCCCGAAATGTGCCGGCTGTACGGGCTGGCGGAAAGCGAGCAGTATTCCGCTCCCACGTTCGAGGCGCTGACCTATGAGGACGACAGGCATCTGGTCTCCGATCAATCGTCGCGCCTTGATGGGAACGTCATGCTTGACATCGAATACCGGATCCGCCGTGTCGATGACGGGTCGTTACGCTGGCTGAGCCGCCGTGGCGAGCTCGTCCATGACGACGCCGGCCAGCCCGCGTTTTTTCGCGGCACGGTCCAGGATGTCACCAAGCGCAAGCAGGCAGAAATCCGCCAGGCTGCCCTTCTCGAACTCGGCGACAGCATTCGCGACGCCCATACAACCGATGAAGCTGCGGAAATTGCCTCGAGGATTTTAGGTGAGAATCTGGGCGCTGGACGTGCGGGTTTTGCCATCATCGATCTGACGGCGGATCTTTTCAATGTCGAGCGTGATTGGAGCGGGGCCGCGCTGAAGTCCATGGCGGGCCGCCACTCCCTGGTCAATTTCAAGGCAACGATCAAGAACTCGCAGATCGGCATTCCAATTGCCGTCTCCGACATACCGGGTACGGACTGGCTGACACAGGACTATGACGGCTATGCCGCCCTTCAGGCCCGGTCGTTCATCAATGTTCCGCTGATGCATGCCGGTGAACTCGTGGGGCTGATGTTCGTTCACGATGAAAATCCAAGGGATTGGCAGACCGACGAGATTCAGTTTGTCGTCAGCATTGCCGACCGGACCTATGCGGCGATTGCCAAGCTGCAGGCTGAACATGAGCAGGGCATTCTCAATCAGGAATTGAGTCATCGCCTGAAAAACACGCTGACCATGGTCCAGGCCATTGCCACGCAGACATTGCGCGATGCGCCGCAGGATGCGGTCGAGGCATTCAAGCAGCGCCTGATGGCACTCAGCTCAGCGCACAATGTGCTGTTGCATCAGAACTGGTCGGCGGCGCGTATCCGCTCGGTGCTGGAGAGCGTTCTGGCATTGCATGGTGAAACATCGCAATTCATCCTGCGCGGTCCCAATCTCAATCTGGGACCAAAGGCCGTTCTGTCCCTGTCATTGTTGCTGCATGAGCTTGCCACGAACGCTTTGAAATATGGCTCGCTGTCCAACAGGCAGGGCACTGTGGAGATCAGTTGGGAAATTCAACGTGCCCAATCACAGATGGAGTTTGCGCTGACATGGCGCGAGAGCGGCGGTCCGGCGACAACCGCCCCTGACAAGAAAGGGTTTGGCTCACGCCTGATCCGTTTCGGTCTGTCGGGCACCGGGGATGCCGATATCCAATATGAGAAAGAAGGGCTTGTCGCGCGGTTCAGGGCGCCGCTGGCGCTGATCATGGATAATTGATCAGGACCTTCGGCCGTGCCTTGCCGGACGGCCGGCGGCGCGCAGGTGAACTTTAGTATGCATTGTTTGCCGCATTATTCGATGCTAAAATCGTGCCTGAACCAGGAAGCCGGACATGCGTACCACACTTGCTCTTGACGACGACCTTATTGCCAAAGCACAGGATTTCACGGGATTGCATGAAAAGTCTGCTCTCATTCGCGAAGCCCTCAAGGCTTTGATCGAACGTGAGAGCGCACGCCGGTTGGCGCTTCTTGGGGGAAGTGAACCCGGTTTGAGCACAATACCCCGCCGCCGCATCGGATCGGATGCGTGATCCTTGCCGATACGTCGATATGGATTGATCATTTGCGTGTTGGCGATGCCGAATTAAAACTGCGTCTCAACACCAATCAGATCATGGTTCATCCGTTTATTGTCGGAGAAATCGCTTTAGGCGTCCTACGGCAACGTGACCTCATCCTGGCTGCCCTTCGCGATCTGCCGCAGGTGAAAGTAGCCAATGAAGAGGAGGTTCTGCATTTTATCGATGCCGAAGCGCTGTTCGGTCTTGGTATCGGCTATGTCGACGCGCACCTGCTGGCGGCAATACGGCTAACACCGGGCACGCGCGTGTGGAGCAGAGACAAGAGGCTGGCTGCCGCTGCCGCTCGCTTGCAACTCGGCGTTGACTTTCCGTGATGGAGACGGGGCACTGGATTCGGCCTTCCCGATCAAGGCGATAATCGGCATTCGGGTCGAAAAGCCTTCTGCAATTTTGACCAGATTAATGAATGCCACCCCGAACACTACTTGTTTGCTGGCTGATTCTTGTTTACGCGATTGGCCATGAAACTGCTTGCGCTTGATACGGCCTCCACTCGTTGCTCCGTTGCTGTTCTCGATGTCGAAACCGGGACTGTGCTGGCGGCAACAAGCGAAGATATTGGCAAGGGACATGCTGAACGTTTAATGGCCTTCATTGAGCAGACATTGAAACACGCAGCGGTATCGATCAGTGCCATCGGCAAGATTGCGGTCAGCATCGGCCCCGGATCGTTTACGGGCGTGCGCGTCGGCGTTTCCACGGCGCGCGGCTTTGGACTTGCCTTGCAATGCCCGGTCGCGGGTGTCAGCACACTTGAAGCATTGGCTTTTGATGCACGGCGTGCATTTCCGGGGCGTCCCGTCCTGGCGATTATCGATGCGCGGCGCGATGAGATCTATGCGCAGTTCTTTGCGCCGGATGGGTCCGCGGATTCGGCGCCCGGTGTGACAACCCTGCCGGAGGTGTTCTCTGCCTTGTCGGAACGGCCGGGCGATCTGGTCCTGTCCGGTTCGGGTGCGGCGCTCGTCAATGACGGCATGGAACACAAGCTTGATGTGGCCGTGACCACGTCGACGGGAACGATCGAAGCCTTTGCCCGCCTGGGCGCTCTGCGCGCGGTTGATGGCGAAGCGCCAAAACCCCTCTATCTGCGCGGGCTCGATGTCAAGCCGCAGCAGGGTTTTGTCCTGCGAAGGAAGGTCTCGGAATGATGGGCTTTCCCCTCGGTAATCTGCGCAACCGTCCCTTTGTCGTCGAACCGTTGGTGAACGCGGATTCGATCCACCTGGCAAAGCTGCATGCCCTGACATTCAGCCAGCCGTGGAGCGATGAGGAATTCCTGGCGCTGATGATGCAAGGCAATGTTTTCGGCTTCATCGCGCGGGAAGAGGGCAAGCGGTCCGCTCCCCCCGGCGGCTTCGTGCTGGCGAGGCTGGTTGTCGATGAAGCAGAAATCCTGACCATTGCGGTCGCGCCATCTGAACAACGCCGTGGTCTTGGCCACGCCCTGATGGACGCGACTTTACGTCATCTGCACAATGCCCGGGCGGAAATGCTGTTCCTCGAGGTGGATGAGACAAATATGCCGGCCCTGACACTCTACCGCCGTCTTGGCTTCAAGCAGGTGGGCAAACGTCCCGGTTATTATGAAACTGCGGGCGGACGCTCAGCGGCCCTGACCATGCGCCGTGATCTGAAGCGGGCGCGCTGACATGATGTCCTGGGTTCGGTTCACCGTCACGGCAACGGCTTTTGCGCTGGTCACCCTGATCTCGGTGCCATTGCAATATTTTTTCCTCAAGGCCGGCTGGGGTTTGCGCAAGAGATTTCCGATTTTCTATCACCGCATCGTTGCCAGGTTGCTTGGCCTGCGTATCCACATGCATGGGGACATGGCAACGCAGCGCCCGTTGCTGCTGGCGGCCAATCACGCATCGTGGACCGATATTGTGGTGCTGGGCGCCCTCAAGGAATTGTCGTTCATCGCCAAGATCGAAGTTGCCAGCTGGCCGCTGTTCGGCATGCTCTCCAAATTGCAGCGCTCCGTCTTCGTGGAGCGGGAAAAGCGCGGCAAGACCCATGATCAGGCGAGCGAGATTGCAACCCGTCTGGCCGCCGGTGACGTCATGGTGCTGTTTGCCGAGGGGACGACCTCCGATGGCAATCGTGTCCTGCCCTTCAAGACGTCATTGTTTGGTGCCGCCCAGGTGGCCATTCGCGAAACCAGCGTGGAAACAGTGACGGTGCAACCCGTTGCCATCGCCTATACGCGCGTACACGGCATGCCGATGGGCCGCTTCCATCGCCCGATCATTTCGTGGCCGGGCGACGTGCCGCTGGGGCCCAGTCTGATCGGGCTTTTGAAGGATGGCGCCATCGATGTCGATGTCTGGTTTGGCGAGCCGATGACGATCGACAGCAAGACAAACCGCAAGACCCTGGCCCGGCTGATGGAGAAGCGGGTAAGGGAGATGATGCTGTCGTCGCTTCTCGGGCGGGATCTTGTCGCGCCGGCAGATGAAACGCCGGAGTCAGCCGCTCCCGTCGACTCAGCTATTCTCAAAGAGCGCAAAAAGCTTTAGAAGCCTCGCATGGACGATATCAGCACCCCGCATAAACCGGACGAGACATCCGGAACCCGACCCATTTCGCCAGCACTTGCGAACACGCGCAAGGTCTATGTGAAGACCTATGGCTGTCAGATGAATGTCTATGACAGCCAGCGTATGACCGACAGTCTGGCGGCGGAAGGCTATAGCCCCACCGATACGGCCGATGATGCCGATCTGGTGCTGATCAATACCTGCCATATCCGCGAGAAGGCCTCGGAAAAGCTCTATTCCGCGCTTGGCCGCCTGCGCAAGATGAAGGATGCCCGCGCGCGAGAAGGCCGTGAACTCACGGTCGGCGTCGCCGGTTGCGTGGCGCAGGCGGAAGGTGACGAGATCACCCGCCGTGCGCCGGTGGTAGACTTGGTGGTTGGTCCGCAGACCTATCATCGTCTGCCGCAGGCGCTTGCCCGCGTCCGGCGGGGCGAGCGGGTCGTGGAAACCGAATATGCCATTGAAGACAAGTTCGAGCATTTGCCCGTTCCGCAAAAGGAGCAGACGAGAAGCCGCGGTGTGACCGCATTTCTCACCGTTCAGGAAGGGTGCGACAAGTTCTGCACGTTCTGCGTGGTGCCCTATACCCGTGGCTCGGAAGTCTCGCGGCCGGTCGCGCAGATCCTGAAGGAAGCCGAAAAGCTGGCGGATGCCGGTGTGCGCGAACTGACCCTGCTTGGCCAGAACGTCAATGCCTGGCATGGCGAAGGCGCCGACGGGCGCGAGTGGGGATTGGGCGAATTGCTGTACCGGCTGGCGGAGATACCCGGCATTGTGCGCCTGCGCTACGTGACCAGCCATCCGCGCGATATGGATGACACGCTGATCCATGCCCACCGCGACCTGCCGATGCTCATGCCCTATCTGCACCTGCCGGTTCAATCGGGGTCGGACCGCATCCTCAAGGCCATGAACCGCAAACATACGGCTGTGGATTATGTGCGGCTCATTGACCGGATTCGCGAGGCACGCTCGGACATTGCCCTTTCCGGTGATTTCATTGTCGGCTTTCCCGGTGAGACAGACGAAGATTTCGAGGCGACGCTGCAGATCGTGCGCGATGTCACCTATGCCGCGGCCTATTCGTTCAAATACTCGCCGCGTCCCGGTACGCCAGGCGCTGATATGGAGGACCATGTCCCCGAAGCCGTGAAGGACGAAAGGTTGCAGCGCCTGCAGGCATTGCTGTCGGAACAGCAATATGCGTTCCAGCGCAGCCTGACCGGCAAGACCATGGACGTGCTGATCGAAAAGGCCGGGCGGGAACCCGGACAGATGGTCGGCCGATCTCCTTGGTTACAACCTGTAATTATCGATGTACATGGCGGGGAAATCGGCGACATAATCAGGGTACGAATCATCGGCACGGGAACCAACAGCCTGATTGGGGTTCGTGAGATGGAAACGACGAGCGACGGGACTATATAAGCACTGAACACCTTTTGGTAAGGAGAGCCGATTGACCGCCACCGAAAAGCTGAAACCCGCTCCGTCAGGGGCCTCGGATCTGGCGCATATCGTACTGACATTCGACAACAACCGGCTGGCAAGCGCATTGTTCGGCCAGTTCGACGAGAACCTCGCCCGCATCGAGCAGAAATTGGGTGTCGATGTCCGCTCCAAGGGAAACCAGCTTGCGATCCGCGGCGAACCGGGCGCGACCGAACAGGCCCGCAGGGCTCTCGATCAGCTCTATGAGCAGTTGCAGAAGGGCCACGACATCTCGGCGTCCGATGTGGATGGTGCGTTGCGCATGGCAATTGCCGCCGACGATCAATTGACGCTTCCCACCATGGAAAACAAGAGCAAGATGGCTGCTGCCCAGATATCGACCCGCAAGAAGACGATTTTTGCCCGCACACCCACGCAGGACGCCTATATGCGGGCGCTCGACCGCTCGGAAATGGTGTTCGGCGTCGGCCCCGCCGGTACCGGCAAGACCTATCTGGCCGTTGCCCATGCCGCCATGCTTCTGGAGCGCGGCCTGGTGGACCGGATCATTCTGTCGCGCCCGGCCGTGGAGGCCGGCGAGCGCCTGGGATTCCTGCCCGGCGACATGAAGGAAAAAGTCGATCCTTACCTGCGGCCGCTATATGACGCGCTGTATGACATGATGCCTGCCGACAAGGTGGAGCGGGCCATCGCGGCCGGTGTGATCGAAATCGCGCCGCTGGCTTTCATGCGCGGGCGCACGCTCGCCCATTCGGCGATCATTCTCGATGAAGCGCAGAACACGACATCGATGCAGATGAAAATGTTCCTGACGCGTCTGGGTGAAAATGCCCGCATGATCATCACCGGCGATCCAAGCCAGATCGACCTGCCCAGCGGGCAGAAGTCCGGATTGGTCGAAGCCTTGAAGATTCTCGACGGCGTCAGCGGTATCGTCACGGTTCGCTTTACCGATGTCGATGTTGTCAGGCACCCGCTGGTTGCGGCCATTGTCCGTGCCTACGACAAGGAAGGCGCCAAGCCCTGACGTATCTTTGATCATCAAAGATATCCAACATGTGATGGTACATTTTGATCGATATCGATATTCTCGTTGAAACCGGCGGCTGGCCCGACGAGGCTGCATTACGGGCGCTTGCCGAAAAGGCTATTGCTGCAGCATGGCAGATATTGGATGGCGGGGAACAACCGGAGAGTGAACTAAGCCTCGTCTTCACCGGCGACGCGGCGATCCGGGAACTGAACAATGACTGGCGCGACAAGGACAAGCCAACCAATGTCCTGTCCTTTCCGGCCTTTCCGGTCAAGCCCGGCCAGAAACCCGGCCCCATGCTCGGCGACATCGTCATCGCGCGGGAAACGGTCGAGCGCGAGGCGGCGGACGAACAGAAATCTTTCGACCATCATTTGACGCATCTGATCGTGCACGGCTTTCTGCATCTGCTGGGCCATGATCATATTATCGAGAGCGAGGCGGAAGAGATGGAAGATCTGGAGCGTAAAATTCTCGCGCATCTTGCCATTCCCGACCCATATGCGCTATCGGTCACTGACGATCAATCCGATTGAGGACCATGTCTGACACGTCGCACCAGAACGATCCTGCCGCGCCCGCCAAGGGCATAACCGGGCAGGAGAGTGACGCCGAGGGGCAAAGTAGCACCAGAGCGCCCGCAACCGAAAAGCGCTCGCTTCTCACTGCAATTTTTCCATTTCTGCGCGCTCGCCCGGGCACATCCTTGCGAGAGGATATCGATGCGGCGCTGGCAGGTACGGATAATGGCGATACGGCGTTTTCGCCGGAAGAACGCGCCATGCTTCACAACATCCTGCGCCTGCGCGAATTGCGCGTGGAGGACGTGATGATCCCCCGCGCCGATATCGAGGCGGTTGATATCACCACGACACTTGGCGATCTGCTCGAGGTTTTCGAAAAATCCGGGCATTCGCGCATGCCGGTTTTCGCCGAAACCCTGGATGATCCCCGCGGCATGGTGCATATCCGCGACGTGGTCAATTACATCACCAAGATTTCCAGGGTGAAGACCCAGCGCCGAACTTCGGCGAAGGCACCCAAGGCACCGGCGGCTGCCAAGTTTGATCTGGGCAATGTTGAGCTGACCAAGACCATTGCGGAACTCAGCCTCATGCGGCCGATCCTTTTCGTGCCGCCGTCGATGCTTGCCAATGATCTGATGGGCCGCATGCAGGCACAACGCATTCAGATCGCGCTGGTTATCGACGAGTATGGCGGGACCGACGGCCTGGTATCGCTGGAAGATATCGTCGAAATGGTCGTCGGCAATATTGAAGATGAGCACGACGACGACGAAGTGATGATCATGGAAGAGCCGGAAGGCGTCTTCATTGCCGATGCGCGCGCCGATCTTGAAGAGGTTGCCGGAAAGATCGGGCCCGGCTTTGTCGTTGGCGAACATGGCGAAGATGTCGATACGGTCGGCGGCCTCATTTTTTCGATTCTCGGGCGTATCCCCGTGCGCGGCGAGATGGTCCAGGCGGTTCCGGGCTACGAGTTCCATGTGCTGGAAGCCGATCCCCGCCGTATCCGCAAGGTCCGCATCGTGCCGCTGCGCCATGCCGAGCGCCGCCCGCGTTCTCCGCGTCCGGGTGCGGCGGATGAACCCGCTGAAATGGACGAATGATTGGCGCAAGTCTCACCCGCTAATATTGACGAAAAATCACCAAGGGTGGGGCATGGCATGATCCAGCGTCTGGCCGGAAAAATCATCCTGCTGTGGGGATGGAAGCGTGTTGCGCTGGCATTTCTCATGGGCGCGCTGGCCAGTTTCGCGCTGCCGCCCTATGATTTTTTTGCCGTTTGCTTCATCTCCTTTCCGGTTCTTGTCTGGCTGATCGACGGTGCCGTCGACAATGCGGGCGCCGGGCCTTTGCGCCGGCTTTGGCCGGCTGCCATGATTGGCTGGTGGTTTGGTTTCGGCTATTTCGTCTTCGGCCTCTGGTGGCTGGGGAATGCGCTGCTGGTGGATGCTGCCGATTTTGCCTGGGCCATCCCGCTTGCCGTGCTCGGGCTACCGGCCTTTCTCGCCATTTTCTATGCCTTTGCCACAGCGCTGGCGCGGCTGTTCTGGAGCGAGGGGCTGGGCCGCATTCTGTCGCTGGCCTTTGCCTTCGGCATCACGGAGTGGCTGCGATCCTTTGTGCTGACCGGCTTTCCCTGGAATGCGATCGGTTACGCGGCAATGCCGGTGCCCGTTCTCATGCAGTCATCGGTCTTTGTCGGTCTCCTGGGCATGAATGCGCTGGCTGTTCTGGTGTTTTCCATACCCGCATTGCTTGCGGGCCGCCGGGATATCAGAACAGGCCTGGTTGTCGCGTTGATCCTGATATGCGCCCATGCGGGGTACGGGGTTTACAGGTTGCAGACAGCAAGCCTCGTCACGAAGGGCCCCAATGTGCGCATCGTACAGCCGTCAATTGCGCAGGACCTGAAGTTCGATGTCGAAGCGCGCCGCGATATTCTGGATAAGTATCTGGCCATGAGCGGCAGGCCTGCCCGATCCGGCGCTCCCGAACCTGAAGTGATTGTCTGGCCGGAAACTGCCGTGCCCTATATCCTGACAAAAACCCCCGACGCGCTGCAGGCGATTGCCGGGATGCTGAAAGAGGGACAGGTGCTGCTGGCCGGGGCCGTGCGGATGGAAGAGCCGGGAGGCAATCAGCCGCCGCTGTACTACAACACGATCTACAGCATCAATGACACCGGTGAGATTACGGGCGCCGCGGACAAGGTGCACCTGGTTCCGTTCGGGGAATATCTGCCGCTCGAAGGCATCCTGCGCAGCCTGGGGATGAGCGAGGTTGTAGAAATGCCCGGCGGCTTTACCGCAGGCTCCTCCAAGCAGTCGCTCAAGGTGAAAGACAATCTCACCGCTTTGCCGCTCATCTGCTATGAAGCGATTTTCCCGGCTGAAATGGGGTATCAGGGCGCGGCGGCCGATGCGATCATCAACGTTACCAATGATGCGTGGTACGGCGATACGCCCGGCCCGTACCAGCACTTCCGCCAGGCGCAATTGCGTGCGGTCGAGCAGGGCATGCCGCTTGTCCGGGCCGCCAACAATGGACTATCAGCGGTTGTCGATCCCTATGGTCGAATCATTGATGCCCTGGCGCTGAATGCAGTGGGTGTGGTCGATGCGGCGCTTCCCGGTAAGGTTCAACTACCATTAAGTGAAGGCTTACGCAGATTTCAATTTCTGATTGTAATCGGTCTGCTTTTTGCCGCCGTACTGGCGTATTTTTATCGGGACAGAAGGCGTCTCGGTTGACTTTTTCACCTTTGCCCTGTCGAATACCGTTATATTTGGTCTGTTGATACATTGATGATAAAATTAGTTTTCAGCCCCATTTCATACGAATGAGATTTTCATGCCCGATAATAAAAAGCGACCGAACCCAGTTGACGTCCACGTGGGCGCCCGAATCCGTCTGCGCCGGAATATGGTTGGCCTCAGTCAGGAACGACTAGGCGATAGCCTGGGAATTACATTTCAGCAAATTCAAAAATACGAGAAGGGTGTCAACCGGGTCGGTGCCAGCCGTCTGCAAGCGATTGGTAACGTTCTCAATGTTCCCGTCACGTTTTTCTTTGACGATATGCCTGATCAACCGGAGAAGGTGCCGGGGTTTGAGGAAGAAAGCGACAACACCTATGTTGTGGGTTTTCTCAACAGCTCCGAGGGAATTCAGCTTGCACGCGCCTTCGCCAAAATCGGCGATCCGAAGATCCGCCGCAAGATTCTCGATCTGGTCAGGACATTGAGCCACGAGGAAGATCCCGAAGGCTGAATTCTGCCGGACTGCCGGTCTTTCCGCTCAAACAGCAGAAAAATTCTCCCAATGCTGTTTGTTTGAAAACGAAAGCAATTGACTGAATCCTTGGACCTTGGCAAACACTACGCAGGCTCATTTCCCGTGGAATGAGTGCACGTTTGTTTCAAGAGGGGTTTCCCGTGACACGCAGTTCCTATCTTTTTACCAGTGAGTCTGTATCGGAAGGTCATCCAGATAAGGTTTGCGACCGCATTTCCGATGAAATCGTCGACATGATTTATAAGGAAGCAAAGAAAACGGGCGTTGACCCGTGGACGGTGCGTATTGCTTGCGAAACCTTGGCAACGACCAACCGGGTCGTTATTGCCGGTGAGGTGCGTGTCCCCGACACGCTGCTCAAGAAAGACAAGAACGGCGCCGTGGTTCACGACGCCAAGGGTCATCCGGTCATCAATCCCTCACGCTTCCGCGCTGCCGCACGCCGCGCGATCCGCGATATTGGGTATGAGCAGGACGGGTTCAGCTGGAAGACAGCGAAAATCGATGTGCTGTTGCATCCGCAATCAGCCGACATCGCACAGGGCGTCGACAATGCGTCTGACCGTCAGGGCGAAGAAGGCGCGGGCGACCAGGGCATCATGTTCGGTTATGCCTGCCGCGAAACACCGGACCTGATGCCGGCTCCGATCTATTATTCGCACAAGATCCTTGAACTTCTCGCGGCTGCCCGCCACAAGGGCGAAGGCGAGGCCGGACGGCTTGGCCCGGATGCCAAGAGCCAGGTGACGGTTCGTTACGTCGATGGTGTTGCGGCGGAAGCAACCCAGATCGTTCTTTCCACACAGCATCTGGATGCCAGCTGGGATTCCAAGAAGGTTCGCAAGGTCGTTGAACCCTACATCCGTGAAGCGCTGGGCGATCTCAAGATTGCCGACAATTGTGTCTGGTACATCAACCCGACCGGCAAGTTTGTTATCGGCGGACCGGATGGTGACGCAGGCCTGACAGGCCGCAAGATCATCGTGGACACCTATGGTGGCGCGGCTCCCCATGGCGGCGGTGCGTTCTCCGGCAAGGACACCACCAAGGTTGACCGCTCGGCTGCCTATGCGGCGCGCTACCTCGCCAAGAATGTTGTTGCGGCCGGCTTTGCCGATCGTTGCACGATCCAGCTGTCCTATGCCATCGGCGTAGCCCAGCCATTGTCTGTCTATGTTGACCTGCACGGGACAGGCAAGGTGAATGAAGATGCCGTGGAAGCTGCCCTGCGCAAGGTCATGGACCTTTCGCCGACGGGTATCCGCAAGCATCTTGACCTGAACAAGCCAATCTACGCCAAGACCTCCGCCTATGGCCATTTTGGCCGCAAGCCCGGTCGTGACGGCTCGTTCTCCTGGGAAAAGACCGATTTGGCCAAGCAGTTGAAGAGTGCGCTGGCTGCGTAAGCGGCCAGTGTGATTGATGATGATGACAGATACAGAAGAGCCCAGGCGCGAGCGTTCAACGGAAGCTTTTTTCGGCAGACGCAATGGCAAGACGCTGCGGCCCCTGCAACGCTCAATCCGTGACGAGTTGCTGCCGCTGCTGAAACTGGATCTGTCGGAACCTGCACCCAGCGACCTTCGCAGTCTTTTTACTGCGGAGGTCGACAAGGTCCGGCTGGAAATCGGCTTTGGCGGCGGCGAACATCTGCTGCATGAAGCTGCCCGGTTTCCCAAATCCGGTTTTATCGGCGTCGAGCCCTTCGTCAACAGCATGGCAAAGCTCGTCGTCGACCTGCATGAAAATCCCCTGAAGAACATCCGCCTGTATGACGATGACGCAACGCAGGTCCTGGACTGGCTGCCGGACGCATCGCTTGATGGTATCGATCTGTTTTATCCGGACCCTTGGCCGAAAAAGAAACATTGGAAGCGCCGTTTCGTCAGCCAGAAGAACCTGGACCGTTTTGCCCGTGTGCTGAAGCCGGGCAGCCCGTTCCGTTTTGCATCGGATATCGATACTTACGTCAACTGGACATTGCAGCATTGCCGCGCTCATGGCGCGTTCGCCTGGCAGGCTGAAACATCCGCCGACTGGCATACGCCCTATGAGGCCTGGCCCGGCACCCGCTATGAGCAGAAAGCGCAT
The DNA here is from genome assembly GCF_052056495.1 of Phyllobacterium sp. 22229. Taxonomy (NCBI): domain Bacteria; kingdom Pseudomonadati; phylum Pseudomonadota; class Alphaproteobacteria; order Hyphomicrobiales; family Phyllobacteriaceae; genus Phyllobacterium; species Phyllobacterium sp. 22229. Next base: position 83,438 of record NZ_JBQEPA010000020.1, on the reverse strand, counting down.
CGCGAAGGGCGTGTCGGCGCTTACCTGACTTTTTCACGCTGCTGATGCGCCAATCCGGCTGATATTGGCTGGTCTTCCCCGATACGTGACAGCTTCCAGACAGTTTTCTCCTGTCAATCTGAGCATGAGGAGACCGCTGGGAGGCTGTCCTATAGTTTATGGGTATACGTTGAATTGCGCGCTTGGCGTCAATTCATGGCTTTGACTGTTGCCGCCTCCCGGCTTCTTCAAAGATCCAGCAAAAACAGACGGCGGAATGCTGTCACGGGAGGATTTCTACAATGCGTAAAATGTTGCTTGCTTTCGCTGCTGCCGGCGCGATGATTGTGTCGGGTTCGGCCTTTGCTGCCGATTACAAGATCATGGCACCTGCCGCTCCCGGCGGCGGCTGGGATCAGACCGCCCGCACCATCCAGTCCGTGCTGCAGGATGAGAAGATTTCCGGAAGCGTTCAGGTGGTCAATGTTCCCGGCGCTGGCGGCACCATTGGTCTTGCCCAGTTTGCCAATTCGGCGAAAGGCGATCCGGCGCAGCTGATCGTCGGCGGTTACGTCATGGTCGGCGCCATCCTGACCAACGCGTCGCCGGTCAATCTTAGCCAGGTTACCCCCATTGCCCGCCTGACCGGTGAGTTCGAAGCGCTGGTTGTCCCCGCCTCGTCGCCGATCAAGAGCATGGCCGATCTCGTGGAAAAGCTGAAGTCCGATCCGGGTTCCGTATCCTGGGGCGGTGGCTCGGCTGGCGGGACGGATCACATCACCGCCGGCCTGATTGCCAAGGCGGCGGGGGTTGATCCGACCAAGGTCAATTACATCGCTTTCTCCGGCGGTGGCGAAGCGCTGGCTGCCATTCTCGGCAATCAGGTGACGGTCGGGATTTCCGGTTACGGTGAATTCGAATCGCAGATCAAGGCTGGCACGCTGCGTATCATCGGTATTTCCAGCGATGCGAAGGTCGAAGGCGTTGATGCGCCGACATTCAAGGAAGGCGGCGTTGACGTAGCGATCCAGAACTGGCGCATGGTTGCTGCGGCTCCCGGCATTTCCAAGGAGCAGGAAGCTGCCATCAGCGCCGATGTCGAGAAGATGGTGAAGTCGAAGGCGTGGCAGGATCAGCTTGCCACCAAGGGTTGGGCCGATACCTATCTTGCCGGTGATGCGTTCAAGACGCAGCTGGCGAAGGATACCGAAGCAACATCGGCAATCCTGAAAGATATCGGCCTGGTAAAATGACAAACACCGTGTCTACATCCGCAACGCGCCGCCCTGACAGGGCGGCGCTTGTCATAGCCGTCGTTCTCGCTCTGGTTGCAGCTGTTATCGTCTACAGCACTGCGACTGCCCACGGTGGAAGCACCACGCGCATCGGCCCCGGCGCGTTTCCCTACGCCATATCCGGCTGTCTTTTCGTGTTGTCCGTCTGGACCGGCATTGAAGCCTGGCGCGGGGATTTCCCCGAGCGCGAAGCGCAGGAATTTGGCCCTGTCATCTGGATTGTCGGCGGGCTTGCCGCACAGATGCTGCTCCTGAACACGGTCGGCTTTTCCATCGCAACCGGCATATTGTTTGCAGCGACAGCCCGCGGTTTTGGCAAAAGGCCGCTGTGGATGACCATTCCAATCGGGATCGTCCTGTCTTTCGTCGTCTGGATCATTTTCGCCAAGGGGCTGCAACTGTCGCTTCCTGCCGGGCCGCTTGAGCACCTCATTTAAAAGGCATCACAGCCATGGATACATTTACACTCCTCGCCCACGGCTTTCTGGTCGCGTTGGAGCCGATGAACCTGTTTTATGCGCTCGTCGGCGTCACGCTCGGTACCGCTGTCGGCGTTCTGCCCGGCATCGGGCCGGCGCTGACGGTGGCGCTGCTTTTGCCGGTCACCTACAAGCTTGACCCGGCGGGTTCACTCATCGTGTTTGCCGGTATTTACTATGGCGGCATGTATGGGGGCTCGACCACGTCGATCCTTTTGAACACGCCGGGGGAAAGCGCTTCCATCGTCACGGCGCTGGAAGGCAACAAGATGGCCCGGGCCGGGCGCGGAGGGCCCGCGTTGGCAACGGCCGCCATCGGTTCCTTTGTTGCCGGTCTGATTGCAACGCTTGGGCTCGCGCTGATTGCGCCGACAATCGTCAAATTTGCGCTGTCGTTCGGCCCGGCCGAGTATTTTGCCCTGATGATCCTGGCATTCATGACAGTATCTGCCGCCTTCGGCGATTCAACCCTGCGCGGGCTGACGGCGCTCTTTCTCGGCCTTGCCCTCGGATTGGTTGGCATCGACCTGCAGACGGGGCAGGCGCGGCTGGCGTTCGGTATTCCCGACCTGCTGGATGGCGTGGAGGTCACCACTCTTGCCGTTGCCCTGTTTGCAATCGGCGAGACTCTCAGTGTCGCGGCTGCCCGTTACGGCGGGGATGAAAAGATCGAGCCGGTCAAGGGATCGGTGTGGATGAACAGGGAAGACTGGTCGCGGTCATGGAAACCATGGCTGCGCGGCACAATCATCGGTTTTCCCATCGGCGCCATGCCGGCGGGCGGCGCCGAGATCGGCACATTCCTGTCCTATTCGGTGGAGAAGCAGCTGGCGAAGAAACCGGAGGAATTCGGCCATGGCGCCATTGAAGGTGTTGCAGGTCCGGAAGCTGCCAACAATGCGTCGGCCGCCGGAACGCTGGTTCCGCTTCTGACGCTTGGGCTGCCGACCACGGCAACCGCAGCCATCATGCTGGCCGGTTTCCAGCAATTCGGGTTGCAGCCCGGACCGTTGCTGTTTGCCACGAACCCGCAGATTGTGTGGGGGCTCATAGCCAGCCTTCTCGTTGCCAATTTCATGCTGCTGGTGCTGAACCTGCCGATGATCGGGCTCTGGGTGCGCTTGCTGTCCATTCCGAGGCACTGGCTCTATGCCGGGATTCTCGTGTTCGCCACGCTTGGCACCATCGGCGCCAACCCGTCGACATTCGAGCTTGGCATGCTGCTGGCATTCGGTGTCATGGGGTATATTCTGCGCCGGTTCGGTTATCCGATTGCGCCGGTTGTGGTCGGCCTGATCCTTGGGCCGATGGCCGAGCAGCAATTGCGCCGTGCGCTGGCTATCAGCCAGGGCGACGTTACCGTGCTGGTCGGGTCGCCCATTGCGATCATTCTGCTTGTTTTGGCGGTCTGTGCCGTGGTCGTGCCACTGATCTTGCGGGCACGGGGCAAAGGCAAGGTGCTGTCGCAGCTTGCCGCAAACGAAGACTGATCAGCGATCGGCCCAGTCCACCGGGATATTAATTCCGGTGGATCGTGCTGAACTGAACAGGGTCAATGCCGAGATTGCGCAGATCCGACGGGACCGGCTGATGACCGAGGCGTGTTGCAGAAGCAACAGCAACGGCACTGCCGAATACGTTGAGAAAGCGGCTGATCTTGTAAGGCATATGTCTCTTGGTCATGGCTCATTCCTTTCGCAGTTATGTTGCGATGCAGCATAGATAGGCGAGTTAACTCGAAAGGGTTAGGTCCTGCAGCGCACGGCAGCCATGCGAAAATGCATTGCGGCAGCATGAATTCGGCATTTTCGGCCCTTATAAAAGCCTGAATCCATTTGTCTGGATGATTTTTGGCCAGCAGGGCACATTGCGGTTTGAACGGCCGGCCCTTGCCAGGCGGGAAGCGGTATGTGCGGCTGCATGCGGCGCTAAAATCGCAGAACGGCTGCAGACGCGCAGAAATTCGTCACAGAGCTTGAAACTCTCCCCTCATTTCGATATATAGAAGTCATATTCTTGGTCGATAGAACAGGGGTGGGTCCACACAGGTCCCGCTCTTTTTTGTTTCTTGGGGCCGAAACAGGGAAAATTCTGCGTGACAGACGGCACCAAAACAGAACACCAGGCGGTTGAAACAACCGCGCATGAAGAGCGCATTATCACCGAGACGGGCGTCGATGCCCGTATTGCCGGTATTATCGAGCCAGTGCTGGAATCCATTGGTTTCCGCCTTGTGCGTGTTCGGCTTTCCGGACTGAACGGCCTGACCTTGCAGATCATGACCGAACGCTTCGATGGCACCATGACCGTCGAGGATTGCGAACTGGTCAGCCGGACGATGTCGCCTGTTCTCGATGTGGAAGACCCCATCGACCGTCACTATCATCTGGAAGTATCATCGCCGGGTATCGATCGCCCGCTGGTGCGCAAGTCGGATTTCAACACGTGGTCCGGTCATATCGTCAAAGTGGATACCTCTGCCGTTTTGAACGGACGCAAGAAATTTCGCGGCCGCATCGCTGCCGTTACCGATGACAGTGTCACGATAGAAAGCGATCAGGCGAGTTATGGTGATGAGCCTGTGATTGAGGTGCCATTCGAGTTGATCTCGGATGCACGGCTCATTTTGACGGACGATCTTATTCGCGATGCTTTGCGCCGCGACAAGGACTTACGCGAAGGACGGATTCCCGAGGAGGGCGCTGCATCGCCTGACGACACCGAATCCGCTGAGCGGGAACAGACAAAACAGGACTGATCTTCATACGCCGCGGGAGAAGCGGTGCGATGAACCCTCAAGGGGAATTTCAAGGAGAAAGACATGGCAGTCAGTGCAAACAGGCTAGAACTTCTGCAGATCGCCGATGCGGTGGCCCGCGAGAAGTCGATTGACCGCGAGATCGTGATTGCGGCAATGGCCGATGCCATTCAGAAAGCCGCGCGTTCGCGTTACGGTCAGGAAACCAATATCCGCGCCGATATCAATGCCAAGACAGGCGAGATCAAGCTGCAGCGCCTGCTGGAAGTCGTCGAAGATGTCGAAGACCCGGTGACGCAGATCAGCATGGATGCCGCGCGCGACCGCAATCCCGATGCGCAGCCCGGCGATTTCCTTGCCGATCAGCTGCCGCCGATGGATTTCGGCCGTATTGCCGCCCAGTCCGCCAAGCAGGTTATCGTGCAGAAGGTGCGTGAAGCCGAGCGTGACCGCCAGTATGACGAATACAAGGACCGTGTCGGTGAAATCATCAACGGCAGCGTCAAGCGCGTTGAATACGGCAATGTGATCGTTGATCTCGGCCGTGGCGAGGCGATTGTCCGTCGTGACGAACTGATCCCGCGCGAGACATTCCGCTACGGTGACCGCGTTCGGGCCTATGTCTATGACGTGCGCCGTGAACAGCGCGGCCCGCAGATTTTCCTGAGCCGCACCCATCCGCAGTTCATGGCGAAGCTGTTCACCATGGAAGTGCCTGAGATTTACGACGGCATCATTGAAATCAAGTCGGTTGCCCGTGATCCGGGTTCCCGCGCCAAGATTGCCGTGATTTCGCGTGATTCCTCGATCGATCCTGTCGGTGCCTGCGTTGGTATGCGCGGTTCACGCGTTCAGGCGGTTGTCGGCGAACTCCAGGGTGAAAAGATCGACATTATTCCGTGGTCGCCGGAACCGGCGTCCTTCATCGTCAATGCGCTGCAGCCGGCGGAAGTCGCCAAGGTTGTGCTTGATGAAGATGCGGAACGTATTGAAGTTGTGGTTCCGGATGACCAGCTATCCCTGGCAATCGGCCGCCGCGGCCAGAATGTGCGCCTCGCGTCGCAGCTGACGGGCTGGGATATCGATATCCTCACCGAACAGGAAGAATCCGAGCGCCGTCAGAAGGAATTCGTCGAACGCTCCAACCTGTTCATGGAAGCGCTTGATGTCGACGAGATGGTCGGTCAGGTTCTTGCATCGGAAGGTTTTGCCAGCGTCGAGGAAATCGCCTATGTGGATGGCGATGAAATTTCCTCCATCGATGGTTTCGATGAGGAGACGGCGAGCGAAATCCAGCAGCGCGCCCAGGAATATCTCGGCCGCATCGAAGCTGAACGCGATGCCCGCCGCAAGGAACTGGGTGTTTCGGATGAGCTGCGCGATCTGCCTGGCATGACGAATGCCATTCTGGTTGCCGTTGGCGAAGACGGTGTCAAGACGGTTGAAGATTTCGCCGGTTATGCGGTGGATGAACTGACCGGCTGGCGTGAGCGCAAGGATGGTGAGACAATCAACCATTCCGGCATTCTCTCGGCCTTCGAAGTCAGCCGTACCGATGCGGAGCAGATGGTTCTGACCGCGCGTCTCAAGGCCGGCTGGATCACCGAAGACGATCTGGTTGCCGTTGAAACGGATGAAGTGCCGGACGAAGAGGTCGCTGGCTGAGAGCGAGAGACCTTTGTACGTGGAACCGGAAATGAATGACAGGACATGCATTGTCACGCGCGAAGGCGGTTCTGTCGATGACATGATCCGGTTCGTCGCAAGCCCGGACGGGGCGGTTGTCGCTGATTTGAAGCGCAATCTTCCCGGGCGGGGGTGTTGGGTGAAGGCCCAGCGGCGTTATATTGATGAAGCGGTCAAGCGAAAGCTCTTTCCGCGTGCATTGAAAACCAATGTGACTGTCCCGGATGATTTCGGGTTGGTTGTCGATCAGATGCTGGTAAAATTCGCGCTTGGCAGTTTTGGGTTGGCGCGCAAGGCCGGTGTTGTGGTAACAGGGGCCGCAAAAGTGGACTCAGCTATCCGCAACGGCACCGCAGCGCTGGTTCTTCATGCCCGTGAAGCCGCCGAAGATGGCGTCCGCAAGCTTGACCAGGCCCGCCGTTCGGTAGTTTATGCCGGCGGACCGGAAATTCCCGCCCTTTCATTGTTCGAAAGCAGTGAAATGGATTTGGCATTAGGCGGGGTAAATGTGATACATGCTGCCGTACTCAAGGGGAAGGCAGCTGCCGGGTTCGTCGAGCGAGCTTGGCTGCTACAGCATTTTCGCGATGGCCGTACGGATCTGGCCGACGCTAAAGCGGCATCTGCCGCGAAGGAAACGGAAACGGAATGAGCGATACAAAATCGACAGACGACAAGACGCTTGGCGTCAATAAAAAGACCCTGACCCTGAAGCGGCCTGGCGTTGAACAGAGTACTGTGCGTCAGAATTTCAGTCATGGCCGCACGAAGTCTGTTGTCGTTGAAACCAAGAAGCGCAAGTTTAGCCTTCCGGATCAGAAGCCGGAGGTAACGCCTCCTGCTGCGCCTGCACCGGCAACACCGGCGCCAGCATCTGCGGCACCTGCTCCTTCTGCACCGGTTGTGCGCCCGGCGGCTCCCCAGCCGGCCCCTGCACCCGTACAGGCGGCAACACCAAGTGCTGCGCCTGCGCCAGCGCCGCGTCCGGCGGCTCCTGCGCAAGGTGCATCGGCTGGTTCTGCGTCCGCGAGCGCGCGTCCCGCTGCTCCGGCGCATTCGCAGCGGCCTGCCCAGCAGCCTTACCGTTCATCGCGTCCGAACGACCGTTCGGGCATGGTGCTGAACACATTGTCGTCAGCCGAGCTTGAAGCCCGCCGCAAGGCACTTGAGGGTTCAAAAGTTCGTGATGCGGAAGATCGTGCGCGTGCGGCTGTCGAAGCTGCGCGCCGTGCAGAGGAAGATGCTTTGCGTGCCAAGGAGCGCGAAGAATCCGCCCGCCGCCAGGCCGAAGAAGAAGAGCGCCTGCGCAAGGAAGCTGAAGCCAAGCAGCGTTCGGAAGAAGAAGCCCGCAAGCGCCAGCCTGAAACCGCGAAAGCGGCCGAAGAAACCACTGCGCCGAAGGGTCCGGTGCGCAAGGCTGCCGCTGACGAAGAAGAAGAACGTCGTGGTCCTGCAGGTGCCCGCCGTGGCAGCAGCGCTGCTCCGGTCAAGCCGGAAGTGCGCACGCCCAAGGTCGTCAAAGGGGAAGATGAGCGCCGTCGCGGCAAGCTCACCCTGGGCACGGCATTGAACGATGAAGGCCGCAGCCGTTCGCTGTCCGCGATGCGCCGCCGCCAGGAAAAGTTCAAGCGCGGCATGCAGCAGGATACCCGCGAGAAAATCGCACGCGAAGTCATCCTGCCGGAGACCATCACCATTCAGGAACTTGCACAGCGTATGGCCGAGCGTTCGGTCGACGTCATCAAGTTCCTGATGAAGGAAGGCCAGATGATGAAGCCCGGCGATCTGATCGACGCCGATACGGCTCAGCTGATTGCCGAAGAATTCGGTCATACGGTTCGCCGCGTTGCGGAATCCGACGTTGAAGAAGGTATCTTCAACGTGCAGGACGACGAAGGCGCGTTCGAATCCCGTCCGCCTGTTGTCACGATCATGGGTCACGTCGATCACGGCAAGACATCGCTGCTCGACGCCATCCGCAAGGCCAACGTTGTGTCCGGTGAAGCCGGTGGCATCACCCAGCATATTGGCGCCTACCAGGTCGAGCAGAATGGTCACAAGATCACCTTCATCGATACGCCGGGTCACGCCGCCTTTACGGCGATGCGCGCCCGCGGTGCACAGGCAACGGATATCGCTATCCTTGTCGTTGCCGCCGATGACAGCGTGATGCCGCAGACCATTGAATCGATCAACCATGCCAAGGCAGCGGGTGTTCCGATCATCGTGGCGATCAACAAGATCGACAAGCCATCTGCCGATCCGCAAAAGGTCCGCAATGGCCTGTTGCAGCACGAAGTCTTCGTGGAATCGATGGGCGGTGAAACGCTCGACGTGGAAGTGTCGGCGAAAACCGGCGCCGGTCTCGACAAGCTGCTCGAAACCATTCTGCTCCAGGCGGAAATTCTCGACCTGAAGGCCGATCCTTCGCGGACGGCCGAAGGCGTGGTTATCGAAGCCAAGCTCGACCGGGGCCGCGGTTCGGTTGCAACCGTTCTCGTCCAGAAGGGCACATTGCGTCCGGGTGACATCATCGTTGCCGGCAGCGAATGGGGCCGTGTCCGCGCCCTCGTCAATGATCGCGGCGAAACGGTCAAGGAAGTCGGTCCGGCAACGCCGGTCGAGGTTCTGGGTCTCCAGGGCCCGCCACAGGCTGGCGATCGCTTTGCCGTGGTGGAAAACGAAGCCAAGGCCCGCGAGATTTCCGAGTACCGCACGCGTCTTGCCCGTGAAAAGGCAGTGGCCCGTCAGGCTGGATCGCGCGGCTCGCTCGAACAGATGATGAGCCAGCTGCAGGTCACCGGCCTGAAGGAATTCCCGCTGCTCATCAAGGGCGACGTGCAGGGTTCCATCGAAGCCATTGCCGGCGCGCTGGACAAGCTTGGAACCGACGAAGTCCGGGCACGCATCATCCATTCGGGTGCTGGCGGCATCACCGAGAGCGATATTGCTCTTGCCGAAGCCTCCAATGCTGCGATCATCGGCTTCAACGTGCGTGCCAACAAGCAGGCGCGTGACCTGGCCGAGCGTGAAGGCATCGAGATCCGCTACTACAACATCATCTACGATCTGGTGGATGACGTGAAGGCAGCCATGTCCGGCCTGCTGTCGCCGGAACGCCGCGAAACCTTCCTCGGCAATGCGGAGATCCTCGAAGTCTTCAACATTACCAAGGTCGGCAAGGTTGCAGGTTGCCGCGTCACGGAAGGCAAGGTCGAACGTGGTGCGGGCGTGCGCCTCATCCGCGACAACGTTGTCATTCACGAAGGCAAGCTCAAGACGCTCAAGCGCTTCAAGGACGAAGTGTCCGAAGTGCCTGCGGGTCAGGAATGCGGTATGGCGTTCGAGAACTATGACGATATTCGCGCAGGCGATACGATCGAAGCGTTCCGCGTCGAACACATTACCCGCACACTTTGATGCCAAGCCCTTGCGAGGGCAGCATTTAGATCATCGATAACAGGATCGCCGGACCCAAAACCGGCGATCTCCTGTATCTTGGGATACGATAAATATGTCTCGTTTTGCCTCATCGTCCGGCCCTTCACAACGCCAGTTGCGCGTCAGTGAGCAGGTGCGTCACGCCGTTTCTCAGGTGCTTCAGCGCGGTGACGTGCGTGATGACACGCTGGAGAACGCCGTTGTCGCCATTTCTGAAGTGCGCATGTCGCCGGACCTCAAGATTGCCACCTGCTTTGTTTCGCCCATCGGCGCGAAAGACAGCGATGCGGTGATTGCGGCCCTGAACCAGCATGCAAAATTCATCCGCGGCCGGGCAGCAGCCTATCTGAAGCAGATGAAATACATGCCGGAATTCCGGTTCCGCATCGACTCGAGCTTTGACAACTACGCCAAGATCGATGCGCTGCTGCGCAAGCCAGAGGTGACCCGCGATCTCGATGATCATCACGATCATGATGATCATGACGATCCCAACCCCGGCGATGTGCCGGGCCATGGCCCCGACGGCAACGGAAACAATTGAATGTCGAGACAGCGCAAGAAAAAAGGCCGGCCCGTATCCGGCTGGCTGATCTTTGACAAGCCGAAGGGCATGGGCTCGACCGAAGCCGTCTCCAAGATCAAGTGGCTGTTCAAGGCCGAAAAAGCCGGACATGCCGGCACGCTTGATCCGCTCGCATCCGGCATGCTGCCGATCGCGCTGGGCGAAGCGACGAAGACCGTGCCCTATGTCATGGACGGCACCAAGATCTACCGCTTCACCGTCACCTGGGGGGCTGAACGCACCACCGACGACATGGAAGGCGAGATCACCGTCACATCGGAGCAACGCCCGGACGAGGCATCGATCAAGGCCATTCTTGCCAGATATACCGGTGTGATTCAGCAGATTCCGCCAAAATTCTCCGCCATCAAGATTGCCGGCGAGCGCGCCTATGATCTGGCGCGCGGCGGCGAAGAGGTTGATATTCCTGCACGGGAAGTCGAGATCGACCGTCTCGAACTGATTGGGCAGCCTGACGCATCCACCGCGATTTTCGAAGTCGAATGCGGCAAGGGCACCTATGTCCGCTCACTCGCCCGGGACATGGGGCGGGATCTCGGCTGCTACGGTCACATCTCCGATCTGCGCCGCATTGAAGTTGCGCCCTTTGACGAACAGGATTTCGTCACGCTGGAGGAATTGGAAGCGGCCCACCCACCGGCCCCTGCCGAGGGTGAGGAAGGCGAGGACCGCTCCTACGAAGCCATCGAGGCGCGTTTCTCGGTGATGGATGCATTCCTGATCGATACCGGCGCCGCGCTGGAAAGCCTGCCGCAGGTCGCCCTCTCCGACGATCAGGCGCACCGCATCCGCATGGGCAACCCGGTCATCCTGCGTGGCCGCGACGCGCCGGTTGAGGCTGACGAAGCCTGCGTGACGAGCAAGGGCAAACTTCTCGCCATCGGCTTCATCGAACAGGGTCAGTTCAAGCCCAAGCGCGTTTTCACCGCTTAAGCTTTCACGTAAACCCAGGCATCGATTCCCGATTTCAACCGCACTTCGATGCGTTTGTAATCGGACACTTCGTAGGCGTCCGCTGCGGCGAGTTCACTCGCCGTGATCTTGAAGACGGTTCCCGCGACCTCGTCGCCGGAATCGCCGCTTGGCACGACGATGGGATGGAAATTGCTGCCGCTGGCACGGATGACATCGGGATCGGTGATTTCGATCACCGATTTCCTGAAACCTGGCATCGCATCCGGCGTGCCTTGCAAAAGGCGGCCGAAGGAAGACAGCTGGACACCCTCCTGCTGCAGGGTTCCATAGGAAAACAGATGGATCGCCGGTGTGTCATTCATGCTGAGCTCCTCTGGCGCTTCGTCCTTGGTGGCAAATATCATTCCTTGATGCAACTGTAGGCCGCCGTGTCGTAGGGCAGGGTGACCTCCGCTCTGCCGGCGAGCGTCGGTTCGTTTGCGATAAGGGCGCGAACAGCGGCGGCAACCTGTTCCTGTTTTTCCGGCGGCAGGGCGGCGATGAAGCTGGTCGACAGCACGCGGTTGACGATGACATCTTCCGGCGCACCGGTATGGTTGTTGGAAAAATGATGCTCTCTCAGTGCGCTGAAGCCATTGAACGGAAACGGTTTTTTCCAATCGCCGGTATGGTGCCGCGGCGTGTCGCCTTCATAGGGTGCAAAGATATCCGCCAGTTTTGCCACCCAGGGAATGCGTGCATCCCGCGTGTTCCACACCAGCCCGAGGCTGCCGCCCGGCTTGAGGACACGGTGAATTTCCGTGAGTGCGGCCCCGGTGGCAAACCAGTGGAATGCCTGCGCACAGACGACCGCGTCCACGGACGCGTCGGGAAGAGGGATCGATTCCGCGGTGCCTGATTTGGCCGAAATCTCGGGATATTCACCGGTGAGTTTTTGCAGCATTTCGGCAACGGGTTCAACGGCGATGACCGCAGCGCCCGTTGTCATGAGCCGGCGCGTAAACTTGCCGGTTCCGGCGCCAAGATCGACAACGGTCTTACCGGGTTCCAGATCCAGTTCATCGCGCAACCATGCATCGAGTGCCGGCGGGTAGTCCGGACGGCCAAGGACATAATTGTCGGCCTTCGCGGCAAAGCCCGCGGCAGCGGCGTGATGAATGGTGTTCATGATTTCACTCCGGATCATTGGCCCCAAACCAGTATGGAAAGGCGGATTGGCGGAATAGAGGCGGGCAGGGGCATGCCACGCTCGTGCCGCAGTTCATTTCTAAGGTAAGATGGCAAAATGAATATGACCGCTTTGCCCCGGGTTCGACAACTGAAAAGCGAGCGAATCATTTGCGGCTGGTAATTTGTCACATTTTCGACTATACGGCCCGCAGCGATAGGCTTTCCCTAACGCTTTAACCGGCCCCCGCTGGACGACATCCCGGCCGTGGGCATCCCGTTTTCCCTTCAAAAGAAAGGACATACGATGTCGATTACCGCTGAACGCAAGCAGGCACTGATCTCTGAATACGCAACGAAGCCAGGCGACACCGGTTCCCCGGAAGTCCAGGTTGCTGTTCTGACAGAGCGCATTGTCAACCTGACCGAGCACTTCAAGGACCACAAGAAGGATAACCATTCCCGCCGTGGTCTTCTCAAGCTCGTCTCGACGCGCCGCAGTCTCCTTGACTACCTCAAGGGTGTAGACGAGGGCCGCTACCAGACGCTGATCGAAAAGCTCGGCCTGCGCCGCTAACGGATTGGACCGGCGGGTGCGCTCAGTCGCCCCGCCGGTCTCTGTTTATCCCGACAGGGATGAACGCTACCATGAGGCAGGTCATGGGGCAGGATTGCAGGCAGCTCGGCCATACGAGTTGCACGTTGTCTTGCCCGTGATTGGTCTGAAACGAAACGGGCGAAACATGCTGCTATCCAAAGGGATGCGCGTATTTCCCCACTGAAGGACAAGATATGTTTAATCAACACAAAGTTGAAATCGAATGGGGCGGCCGTCCGCTCATTCTGGAAACGGGCAAGATTGCCCGCCAGGCCGATGGCGCAGTTCTCGCCACCTACGGCGAAACCGTGGTTCTCGCCACCGTTGTTTCCGCCAAGGAACCAAAGCCAGGTCAGGATTTCTTTCCGCTGACCGTAAACTACCAGGAAAAGACCTACGCAGCCGGCAAGATCCCAGGTGGCTACTTCAAGCGTGAAGGCCGTCCGAGCGAAAACGAAACACTGGTTTCGCGCCTGATCGACCGTCCGATCCGCCCGCTCTTTGCCGATGGCTACAAGAACGACACACAGGTTGTTCTGACAGTTATCCAGCACGACCTCGAAAACAACCCGGACATCGTTTCGCTCATCGGTGCTTCCGCAGCGCTGACGCTCTCCGGTGTTCCGTTCATGGGTCCGATCGGCGGCGCACGCGTCGGCTATATCGGCGGCGAATACAAGCTGAACCCGACCATCGATGAAATGGTTGAGTCGAGCCTCGACCTCGTTGTTGCCGGTACCGGCGAAGCCGTTCTGATGGTTGAATCGGAAGCCAAGGAATTGGCTGAAGACGTCATGCTCGGCGCCGTGATGTTTGGTCACAAGAGCTTCCAGCCGGTTATCGACGCGATCATCAAGCTCGCTGAAGTTGCTGCAAAAGAGCCGCGCGACTTCCAGGCAGAAGATCTTTCTGCTGTTGAAGCTGCGGTTCTCAAGGTTTGCGAAGCCGATCTGCGCGCTGCCTACAAGATCACCGACAAGCAGCAGCGTTATGCCGCTGTTGATGCGGCCAAGGCAAAGGTCAAGGCACACTTCTTCCCGGAAGGTGTTGAAGAGCCGGAATTCTCCGCCGAACAGATCGCGACGGTGTTCAAGTCGGTTCAGGCGAAGATCGTTCGCTGGAACATCCTCGACACGGGCGGCCGTATCGATGGCCGCGACCTCTCGACGGTTCGTCCGATCGTATCGGAAGTCGGCCTTCTGCCGCGCACCCACGGTTCGGCTCTGTTCACCCGCGGTGAAACACAGGCCATCGTTGTTGCAACGCTCGGCACCGGCGAAGACGAACAGTACGTCGACTCGCTGACCGGCATGTACAAAGAAACCTTCATGCTTCACTACAATTTCCCGCCCTATTCGGTCGGTGAAACAGGCCGTATGGGTTCGCCCGGCCGTCGTGAAATCGGTCATGGCAAGCTCGCCTGGCGCGCCATCCATCCGGTTCTGCCTGCCAAGGAACAGTTCCCCTACACGCTGCGTACGGTTTCGGAAATCACCGAATCCAACGGCTCGTCCTCAATGGCGACCGTTTGCGGCACATCGCTTGCGCTGATGGATGCCGGTGTTCCGCTGCTCCGTCCGGTTGCAGGTATCGCCATGGGTCTGATCAAGGAAGATGAGCGCTTTGCTGTTCTGTCCGACATCCTCGGCGATGAAGATCATCTCGGCGACATGGATTTCAAGGTTGCCGGTACTGAAAGCGGTATCACTGCCCTGCAGATGGACATCAAGATCGACGGTATCACCGAAGAGATCATGAAGGTTGCTCTGGGTCAGGCCAAGGACGGCCGTCTGCACATCCTCGGCGAAATGGCCAAGGCCATCACCGAAGGCCGTTCGGAACTCGGCGAATTTGCGCCGCGTATCGAAGTCATGAACATCCCGACCGACAAGATCCGTGACGTTATCGGTTCTGGCGGCAAGGTCATTCGTGAAATCGTCGAAAAGACCGGTGCGAAGATCAACATCGAAGATGATGGCACGGTCAAGATCGCGTCCTCCTCTGCCAAGGAAATCGAAGCCGCCCGCAAGTGGATTCATTCGATCGTTGCCGAGCCTGAAGTTGGTGAAATCTACGAAGGCACGGTCGTCAAGACCGCCGACTTCGGCGCATTCGTCAATTTCTTCGGCCCGCGCGATGGTCTGGTCCATATTTCCCAGCTCGCTTCCGAGCGCGTTGCCAAGACCTCCGATGTGGTCAAGGAAGGCCAGAAGGTCTGGGTCAAGCTCATGGGCTTTGACGAGCGCGGCAAGGTTCGCCTGTCGATGAAGGTTGTCGACCAGGAAACCGGCAAGGAAATCGTTCAGGAAAAGAAGCAGGCTGAAGAAGACGCTGAATAAGCCTCCTGCTTTGACGTGATGAAAGCGCGCCCCCGTGGCGCGCTTTTTTCTTGGCGGGGTTCGATTGGCATGGAAGCTTGCCATTCCAGTCGGTCCCGTTTCAGACAGACCTATTGATGGATGGACATTGCCATGGCCAACGGCGCACTCAAGACGCTCTTTCTGCCCTTTGAAGACGGGATATTGCCGGTTCCAGACGCGGGCAGCGCATGGCTGTTCCTCGGCGCCGAGGTGGAGCGCGATATAGATCCCGCATGGAAAGGTGTGCTGACAGCGCTCCAGCCGTTCCGGCCGGATTACAACGCCTTGCAAAAAGCAGGTTTCCAGGCTGTTTCCCGGCTTGAGGGCGGGGAAAGCTTCAAGGGCGCGCTGATCCTTCTTGGCAAGCATCGTGGGCGCAATGAGGCATGGTTGGCGCAGGCCTTGCGTCACGTCGAAGCCGGCGGGCAGATTGTAGTGGGCGGGGACAAGAAACTGGGTATCGACAGTTTCCGCAAGACGGTCGAACGATTTGCGCCGATTACCGACCGCTTGTCCAAGCACCATGCGGTGGCTTTCTGGTTTACCAGGCCCGAGGCTGTCGATGAAGCGCAAGCAGAAGCGCTTGTGGCCGAACCGACGCTGGTCGACGCGCGCTTTACCACTGCCCCCGGCATGTTTTCGCACACGGCCATCGACAAGGGATCGGCGCTGCTGGTGAAGCATTTTTCCGGCCGCATCAGCGGCCATGTCGCCGATTTCGGGGCCGGTTGGGGTTATCTTGCCAGCGAAGTGCTGAAACATCCCGACAAGCTCAAATCACTGGCGCTCTATGAGGCGGATTTTGAAGCACTCGAAGCGGCAAAGCTGAACCTTGCCGGTGCAACCGAACTGCCATTGTCATTTCACTGGCACGATGTGAATGGCGAAGCCATCGCCGAGATCTACGATACCATCGTCATGAATCCGCCGTTCCATGCGGGGCGCAGTGCCGACCCGACCATGGGGCAGGGGTTCATTGCCGCCGCCGCCAAGCGCCTGAAGCCGGGCGGCAGGCTGCTGCTGGTCGCCAACCGCCAGATGCCCTATGAGGCGGGCCTGAAAGCACTGTTCCGCTCCGTCCTGCCGATCGAGGATACTGCCGGTTACAAGATCATCGAAGCGAAAAAATAGTCAGTTCAACCGCCGCCGCCGGATACCGCACAACCGGGTTTCTTCGATGGCCGCCTCGCTCATCCATGCCATGGATTTGAGGCTGACCACGATCCGCTGCAAAATGGCGGGACGTGGACCCCTGCGCCAGATATCGCTGGTATAAAGCGCTTCCTGCGAAGCGTTGAGGTGATCGAGATTGTCATAGGCGCGCACGAGGAAATAGGCATCGGGGTGATGTTCCGATTGGCCGAAGTCGACCACGTCCATATCGATGGACTGGTGTATGGGCAGGCTTTCCTCGCACACCAGTCTGTGGAACTCGGCTCCTGTTCCCGGGCTCAGGCTGTAGATAAGCGTTTCAACGAGGCGCATGGTGGGTCTCCTGACATTCCTGACGAAAAAGGGAGGCCCACTTTCAACAAAAATCCCGCAAAACCAAGCCTGGTCTCACGGGACTGCTGTCAATTCCGGCAGGAGGATTTATTCCTTGCCGTCGTCGGATTTCTTCAGTTCTTCAAGCGTTGGCATCGATACGATGTTGTAGCCGGAATCCACATAATGGATTTCGCCGGTCACACCGCTCGACAGATCCGAGAGAAGATAGAGCGCCGAGCGGCCGACATCTTCAATATCAACGGTGCGGCGCAGCGGCGCATTGCGCTTCTGATAGGAGAACATGGCGCGCGCATCGCCAATGCCGGCGCCAGCCAGCGTGCGGACCGGACCCGCCGAGATCGCGTTGACGCGGATGCTTTCCGGGCCGTAATCGGCGGCGAGATAGCGCACCATGGCTTCAAGGGCAGCCTTGGCCACGCCCATGACGTTGTAGTTCGGCATGACGCGGGTCGAGCCGCCATAGGTCAGCGTCAGGATGGAGCCGCCGTCCTTCATCAATTTTGATGCGCGCTGCGCCACTTCCGTGAAGGAATAGGCTGATATCACCATGGTGCGGCTGAAATTGTCGCGCGTGGTCACATCGGCATAGCGGCCCTTGAGCTGCGACTTGTCTGAAAAGCCAATGGCATGCACGACGAAATCAATCGTGCCCCATTCTTTTTCGAGGGTCTCGAACACCGCATCGACCGTTGTGATATCCTCGACATCACAGGGAAGCAGCAGCTTGGAGCCGAGCTGTTCCGCGAGCGGCGCAACGCGCTTGCCGAAGGCATCGCCCTGATAGGTGAAGGCGAGTTCAGCGCCGTTGTCGGCCAGTTCCTTGGCAATACCCCAGGCAATGGAATGGCTGTTCGCGACCCCCATAATGAGACCGCGTTTGCCTTTCATCAGTTCACCCATATTCTTCCCTCTCAACCCTGGAAACGCTGGAACACCAGCGTTGCATTGGTGCCACCAAATCCGAAGGAATTGGTCAGCACCGTATCCAGTTTGGCATTGTCGATCCGCTTGCGCACAATAGGCATGTCCTCGAATGCCGGATCGAGTTCTTCAATATTGGC
Source organism: Phyllobacterium sp. 22229 (assembly GCF_052056495.1). NCBI lineage: Bacteria > Pseudomonadati > Pseudomonadota > Alphaproteobacteria > Hyphomicrobiales > Phyllobacteriaceae > Phyllobacterium > Phyllobacterium sp. 22229. Next base: position 65,604 of record NZ_JBQEPA010000020.1, on the reverse strand, counting down.
GCTTTCGGCGATGAAATTGTGGTTCATCATCAAAAGCGAATAGATTGATTCGTGCACGCCGGTGGCACCCTGTGAGTGCCCGGTCAGTGACTTTGTCGCCGAGATTGGCGGGCAGCCGGCCTCAGCCGTGCCGAACACCTCGCGAATGGCCTCGATCTCCTTGAGATCGCCGACCGGTGTCGAGGTGGCGTGCGGGTTGATGTAATCCACTTTGCCCTTCACGTTCTCGATTGCCATCCGCATGCAGCGGGCGGCACCTTCACCGCTTGGCGCAACCATGTCGGCACCGTCCGATGTCACGCCGTAACCGACGATTTCACCGTAAATCTTGGCGCCGCGTGCCTTGGCATGTTCCAGCTCTTCCAGAACCAGCACGCCGGCACCGCCGGAGATGACGAAACCGTCGCGGTTCTTGTCATAGGCGCGCGATGCAACCGAAGGCCGGTCATTGAACTTGGAGGACATGGCGCCCATGCCGTCGAAAAGCACGGACAGCGTCCAGTCGAGATCTTCGCAGCCGCCGGCAAACATCATGTCCTGCTTGCCGTACTGGATCATCTCGAAGGCATTGCCGACGCAGTGATTGGAGGTCGCGCAGGCCGATGAAATGGAATAGTTGACGCCCTTGATCTTGAACCAGGTGGCAAGCGTTGCTGATGCGGTCGAAGACATGGCTTTCGGCACGGCAAACGGGCCGACCTTCTTGGATGAGCCCGATTCGCGGGTTTTGTCGGCAGCTTCGACAATTGTGCGGGTGGATGAGCCGCCGGAACCCATGATGATGCCGGTGCGCTCGTTGGAAATCTGGCTTTCATCGAGACCGGCATCGGCGATGGCCTGGTCCATGGCCACGTGATTCCATGCGGTTCCCCCGCCATGGAAGCGCATGGCGCGCCGGTCGACCAGCGTTGCCGGATCAAGCGTGGGAGCGCCGTGCACCTGACTGCGGAAACCGTATTTTGCATAGTCTTCGGCGAAGACGATGCCCGATTTCGCTGCACGCAGGGATTCCAGCACCTCCTGCACATTATTACCGATAGAGGATACGATACCCATCCCCGTCACAACCACTCGCCGCATTGCGATCTCCTTGAAGGTGCTGCGCTGACCGATAGGGTCAGGCAGCGCTTTCCTTGAATAGGCCAACCCGCAGGTCGGTTGCCTTATAGATAGTTTCGCCGTCGGCTTTTAGCCAGCCGTCCGCAATGCCCAGCACCAGACGACCGCGCATGACGCGCTTGAAGTCGATGCCATATTCGACGATCTTGGTCTTCGGGGTAACCATGCCGGTGAACTTGACCTCGCCGGTCGACAGGGCGCGGCCCTTGCCGGGCTCGCCGAGCCAGCCCAGATAAAAGCCGGTCAGCTGCCACATGGCATCAAGGCCAAGGCAGCCCGGCATGACGGGATCGCCAATGAAGTGACATGGGAAGAACCACAGGTCCGGCTTGATGTCGAATTCGGCGCGGATATAGCCCTTGCCGTTTTCGCCGCCGGTCTCGGAAATCTCTGTAATGCGATCAAACATCAGCATGGGTGGCGCGGGCAACTGGGCATTGCCCTGACCGAACATCTCTCCGCGGGCGCAAGCAAGGAGCTCTTCATACCCGTAGCTTGATTTCTGTTCTGGCATTCTGTCTCCCATCAATTGCTTCAATGCTGGCGCTTTTGCGCGGGCGGACCCTATCACAGAGTGTTTCTCGCTGAAAACGGTCTGTTGGCTTATCCCTAACGGAATGGCTGAATTGCGGCCTATTGATCGATTTCGCAAGACGGCATATATCAATGATGTAACACGATAGACAACAGTCTATGGTGAGACTTTTGATATCATTTAACGGAGTGGCAGACGGGCCATGCATATTTCTTATGAGATTGATGCCGACGTACCCTTGCAAGAGCGCCTGCGCTTCGCGGGTTTGCGTCCCACCCGTCAGCGTGTAGCGCTTGCCAGTCTGATCTTTGCCAAGGGCGATCGTCATCTTTCGGCGGAAGAACTGCATGAAGAAGCGCTTGGCGCCAATGTGCCTGTCTCGCTTGCAACGGTCTACAATACCCTGCACCAGTTCACCCAGGCAGGCATGCTGCGTATCCTTGCGGTTGAAGGCGCGAAAACCTATTTCGACACGAATGTTTCCGACCATCATCACTTTTTCGTCGAAGGCGAGAACCAGGTGATCGACATTCCGGATGGCTCGGCCATGGTCGGCCATCTTCCGCCGGTGCCGGAAGGCATGGAAATCGTCAACGTGGACATCATCATCCGCCTGCGCAAAAAACGCGGCTGATCCAATCGCATATCAATGATGACGGATTGTGCAGTCTGACGGGCATGTGAGGCTAGCCCGCCCGGATTCTATGGATCAATCAAACTTCTCGCCGGGATAGGCACCCCAGATATCCGATTGGCGCATCCAGCCGCTGGCGCCGCTGAATATCAGCCGGCACCAATCGCCATTGCACATCTTGAGGGTTGCAAGGACGCCGGGCTGCACCTGCGCCACGATGCCTGCCTTGTCGTCGGCACTGCGATAGACATTCAGCATGACATTGTCCTTGTCGCGCTGCCACGGGGCGGTCATCGCGGTGCGCTTGCCGGAGAGAAGCGACTGATAGACCCAGCCTTCGGTTCCCTCGGAATCGCGGATGCGCCGCCAGTTGTCATATTCCTGGACGATTTCGACCGGCAGGCCCGATTTCAGAAACAGCCATGTCACGGCGTAATCGCGCCCCGGTCCGACGCGCAAATTGACGCGGCCGGGTTTCAGGCTGACAAAACGCGGCAACGGCAGGCCGCTGGGGCCAACCTGTTGGGCGGCATGAGCCGTGGCAATGCCGGGAATCGCCGCGGGAACGGCCAGAGAAAGGGCCGACGCAATACCGGCGGTCAGTGCGAAAGAACGAATAAATGAGATGCCCAACAAAATCAGTCCTTCATCGTTCTGAGCTCTTTTCCGGCAATTATGCGGTTGAACAAGGAACGATCCCTATTTTTCTTTGTCTTTGATGCGCCGCCTTGATAGACAAGTATCGGAGCTCAAGAGCGATTGCAGTTTGCAATGACTTGGTTAAAGAGGTCTCAATATCACCGGAAAAAGGGAGGGGAATATTGGTTAACAAAAAGCCTCTGGTCGTCATCACCCGAAAACTGCCCGATTCCGTTGAGACGCGCATGCGTGAACTCTTCGAAGCACGGTTGAATGTCGATGACCGGCGGCTGTCCAAGGCGGAACTGATCGAAGCCGTCCAGCATGCCAATGTTCTGGTACCCACGGTCACCGACCGTATCGATGAAGAGATCATCAATGCAGCCGGTCCCAACCTCAAGCTTATCGCCAATTTCGGCAACGGTGTCGATAACATCGACGTTCCAGCCGCTGCCAAACGCGGCATCACCGTCACCAATACCCCCAATGTCCTGAGCGAAGATACGGCCGACATGACCATGGCCCTGATGCTGGCCGTGCCGCGGCGATTGGTGGAAGGCGCATCCATTCTTCTCGATGACGGCAAATGGGAGGGCTGGGGCCCGACCTGGATGCTGGGGCGGCGCATCTGGGGCAAGCGCCTCGGCATTGTCGGCATGGGCCGTATCGGTACCGCCGTTGCCCGCCGCGCCAAGGCTTTTGGCCTGTCGATCCATTATCACAACCGCAAGCCGGTCAGCCCCAGGACGGAAGCCGAGCTGGAAGCAACCTATTGGGATAGTCTCGATCAGATGCTGGCCCGCATGGACATCATCTCGGTCAACTGCCCGTCCACTCCCGCCACGTTCCATTTGCTCTCGGCGCGGCGGCTGGCGCTGATGCAGCCTTCCGCCTTCATCGTCAATACGGCGCGCGGCCAGATCATCGATGAGCAGGCGCTGATCGCGCAGCTGGAAACCGGAAAACTCTCCGGCGCGGCGCTTGATGTCTTCGAACATGAGCCGGCGGTCAATTCAAAGCTGCGCAAGCTGGCCAAGGCGGGCAAGGTCGTCATCCTGCCGCATATGGGGTCGGCGACGCTGGAAGGCCGCATCGACATGGGCGAAAAGGTCATCATCAACATCCGCACCTTCATTGACGGGCATCGCCCGCCGGACCGGGTTTTGCCCAACCTCGTTTAGGCTGGTGTCGCCGCCGGCGACGCGAATTATTGAACGCTGACCATTCCAGTGCCGTCAATCGCCAGCCGTTGGTCAACCAGCCGGGGAAATTCCTTGCGGTCAAGTTTGACAGCCATGGGCGTTGCATGGCCCATCTCTTGCGCAACAATCAAGCCCAGGAGGAGAATGGCGTCGGGTTCGTGCAGGATGAGGGCAGCGGGTGCAAGACCTGCAGAAACGAGTTCCAGAAGCACAGCCGCCGCCGATGACGACCCGATGGTTCCCGGCAGGCACAGAACCTTTCCGCTGATGGTGACACCGTGCTGCGGATGGCGCACATCGGCAATCCGTCCCGTCCTGGGATTAACGCCGCCCCAGAAACTGATGGGGGCTGTCAAAACCAAGGCGTCCGCCAGAGCTGGCTGACCCTCCACAAGGATTTCAGCTTGCAACCGGCTCATTCGGCGGCTCCAAACACCGGATGCCCGGTAACGGCACTTTCCACGCATTCGGCCATGGAACCGTAAATAACGCCATAACCCGTATTCCCCGGCGCATAATGGGCAAACTTTCCCGAATTGGTCATCAGCACGGCATTGTCGATATCGGGCAGGATGGGCGTGACGACGACACAGGTATCGGCGACGATAATGACGCCGCTCTGTTCCAGTATCAGGCGCTTGCCGCTGCTTTCGAGCGCGGCGAGGGCATGGCGGCCTGTGCAGGCATAGAGCGGAACATGGAGACGACGTCCGGCGATCAGCCGCTCCAGGCGATCAAACTCGGCGCTGGAAAGATGCGGGCTGCCGATAGCCACGGCATGGATGGATTCGGCACCGGCCGCTGTCGACAGCCTGCGGCGCGAATCCGTGATCATGTCGGAGGTGACCTTGATCACCGTTTCCGGCGCCTGATGCTGCAGGGCCGCGGCGAGGTCCGGCGCTTCGGGCGTAACGCCCGCCACGTGGAAAAGCCCGACAGCACCGGCAGAAGCCGCCGCTGCACCAAAAGCTTTCAGCGCATCTTCTCCGGGATGACGCTTGATACCGGCGACAACACCCACGGCATCCCCCATTTCCCGCCCGTAAAGACTGCCAAGGATCGGCCAGGCGGTCTCGGATGCCAGGAACTCCGCGTCCAGCGCCGATACGTCGAAGACGATTTTGGCCCGGCGGTTTTCCGGGCGATGAAATCCGTAGTACGGGGCGCAGCCCGCAATCGCGCAGGCGATATCGAGAAAGTCGCCATAGCGGTTGGTCCGTGCACCGAAGACGGAATTGCAGAAGACCACCGCATTGGATTCGCCCCAGGCGACGTCGCTGCCATAGGCGGGGCGGTGTCCGGCCTGATAGGGCGCGCATGTCCATGTCGGTTCGCAGCCGAGCGTCCGGTAGGCATCCATCATCCGCCGGGCCATGCCGCGCTCATGCGGCTCCAGCCGGTTCTTCGAACAGCCGGTCAGGTCAAGTGAGCCGACATTGAGCGTGGCTCTCACGGCAACCCTTGCCCCGCCTTCAACCAGCTTCTCCGCAAACAGCGTGCCGGAATCCCCGTGATAGAGTGCGCCGTCGATATGGGCTGACGCGATGGGAATGAGCGATGGCGCGCCCATCAGGCGGGCTGTCGCCGCGACAATGCGCAGAGCCATCGCCGCACCCTCGCCGCGTGCACCATTGGCGATCGCCCTTTGCTCCGCAGTCAGCTCAAGCGGCATGATGAAAGGCCTTGTCTGCGCTCACGCTGCGGCTCCGGCAGTGTTTGCCTTGTATTTGATCGTCTCGAAGCGCGAGCTCAATGCATCGTAAAGCAGCAGCCTGCCGATCAGCGGCTCGCCGATGCCGGTGATCAGCTTGATGACCTCTGTCGCCTGCAGGCTGCCGATAACACCCGGGAGAACGCCCAGAACACCGGCTTCCGCACAGGCTGGAACCAGACCCGGCGGTGGCGCGGAAGGAAAGAGATCCCGATAGGACGGGTTTTGCTCGCCCTTGCCGTTCCGTTCATAGGGTTTGAGTGTCGTCAAAGAACCGTCGAACCGTCCGAGCGCTGCGGAAACCAGCGGGCGTTTTCCCGCAGCGCAGGTATCGGCGAGCAGATAGCGTGTGTCGAAATTGTCCGAACCGTCAACGACGATATGGTAACGGCTGACGAGATCGGCGGCATTATCGGGCGCGATGCGCGTTTCGTGGGCTTCAACCGTGACATGCGGATTGATCGCGGCAATGGCGCGGACGGCGCTTTCGACCTTGGGCGAACCAACGAGGTCGGTGTCGTGAATGACCTGCCGCTGCAGGTTGGACAGAGAAACCCGGTCATCATCGACAATGCCAAGCGTACCGACGCCTGCCGCTGCCAGATATTGCAGCACCGGCGCGCCCAGCCCGCCTGCGCCCACGACGAGTACGCGGGCGCGCTTGAGCTTCTGCTGACCGGGGCCGCCGATCTCCGCCAGGATGATATGGCGGGCATAGCGTTCGAGCTCGGCGGGGGTAAAAGCGGGTTTTTCAGGGTCGGTCATGGCTCTACATTAGAACAAGATGGAACCCGAATGCAGCATCCGATTTGTCTCAGGCAAGAAATTTCAACCCGGCAATACCGGAGACGATCAGGCCGATGCAAACGAGACGGATAACCGTTGCCGGCTCTCCGAAAAGATACATGCCGAGCAGGGCGGTACCGACGGTGCCAATGCCGGTCCAGACCGCATAGGCGCTGCCCACCGGCAGTTCACGCAGGGCAAGGCCCAGCACGAGAACGCTGATGACCATGCTGGCACCGGTCAGTACCGACGGCGTCAGCCGGGTAAAGCCATCGGTATATTTGAGCCCGATGGCCCAGCCGATTTCAAAGAGTCCTGCAACGACGAGATAAATCCAGGCCATGACGACCATCCTTTTCCATGCGCGGGCCGTCCCGGCTTGTGTTCAGACGCAGCCTCTTGCGGCGGCGTGGAGGTCGTCCTCCAGAGCCCTATCTAGGCTGGCGGAAATGCCGGGGCAAGTTTTCGGCCGCTGAGTAATTTTGGTGTTTAACATCAAGCGGAATGAAGGAGGATCACCTCCAGGAGCACCAGAGATATCGCCGCGCAAACGGGTGCAGGCAAACGCCGCCAAACCGGCGGCGTTCAGAGTTTAGCCACGGGGAATCGAAAGAACCGGGGCTTTATGGGCGCTGGGGTATATCGAGACCGCGCTGCACCGCCGGGCGTGCAAGCCCGCGTTCGAGCCATGCCGGGACGTTCTTCAGGCTGGCATAGTCGACCAGATCACCTGCCCCATAGAAACCGATCAGGTTGCGCACCCAGCCAAGCGTGGCGATATCGGCGATCGTATACTCGTCATCCATGATCCATTGACGGCCTGCAAGATGGCTCTCGAGCACGCCGAGCAGACGTTTCGATTCGTTGACATACCGCTCAAGCGGCCGTTTGTCCTCATACTCGCGGCCGGCAAACTTATGGAAGAAGCCGACCTGACCGAACATCGGGCCAATGGCAGCCATCTGGAAGAACACCCACTGGATGGTCTCGTAGCGCCGTGCCGGATCGGTTGGCAGGAATTTGCCGCTTTTCTCGGCGAGATAGAGCAGGATCGCGCCGGATTCAAACAGCGGCAGCGGCTTGCCGCCCGGACCATCCGGATCGATCATCGCGGGAATCTTGCCATTGGGGTTCAATGACAGGAATTCCGGCGTCCAGCTTTCGTTCTTGCCGATATCAACGAGATGGGTCTCGTATGGCAGCCCGATCTCCTCCAGCATGATGGATACCTTCACGCCATTGGGCGTCGGCAACGAATAGAGCTGAAGACGGTCGGGGTGCTGTGCCGGCCAACGTTTGGTAATGGGAAAGGCAGAAAGATCAGACATAGGGGTTCCTTTGTTGGATCAAGGCACCGGGCGACAACAGCCCTGTGTCCATGGAGGCCTTATTTCATGGGAGTGTTGCAGAAAGAATTCGATTCTCCGGCATGCTAACACGGCCGCAGGCGGGCTCGCCATCACCCGCTTTACCGGGCGTGCACTTCTCCGTGCGACACATCAAAAAACTGCGCGCGGCCGGCTAGGCTGGAAAACAGCGAGCGGTCTGTACCCGTCATGAAGGCCTGCCCGCCAAGGTCTTCGATGATGTCAAAAAGTGCGGCGCGGCGGCCTTCATCAAGATGCGCGGCGATTTCATCGAGGAGCAGGATGGGTGCCATACCAGCCAATTCTCCCGTGAGGCGCGCATGGGAGAGAATGAGGCCGATAAGCAGTGCCTTCTGCTCGCCAGTCGAGCAGAGTTCGGCAGGCATGGCCTTGGGCCGGTGGCGTACCAGAAGGTCGGAGCGGTGGGGACCGTCCAATGTGCGTCCCGCGGCCCTGTCACGGCTGCGCCCATCATGCAGTGCCCGGCGAAAGGCCTCCTCAACGTCAGTTGCCGATTCGATGCCGATGCGCGCTTCCAACGCGCCGTCGAGCATGCAGTCGGCCTTGGGGAAGGGGCTATCGTCCGGCAGCCGCTCGATCATGCCGTTGATCAGGCGCATGAGTTCGGCCCTTGCGGCGGCGATTGCGATGCCGAGCTCTGCCATGGGGGTTTCAATGGCATCGAGCCAGGCGCCGTTGCTGCGCTCTTCTGTCAGCAGGCGGTTGCGGCTGCGCATGGCCTTCTCATAGTCAAGCACACGGCGGCCATGCGCGGGATCGATGGCCAGCACCATCCGGTCGAGAAAACGGCGCCGGTCCCCGGCTGCGCCGGTAAAGAGGCCGTCCATCGAAGGCACCAGCCAGAGGATACGGGAATATTCCAGAAGATCGTCGGCACTGGATGCGGTGACACCGTTGATGCGCACCCGCCGCGCGGTATCGCCCGGTGCATTGCCGGCAAGTCCGGTACCGACATCCACGGAGCCTTCCCCGGTTTCGATGGCGGCATGGATGGCAAAGCCGTCGGGCGCGTCATTGCGGGTGACATCCGTATAGGTGGCGCGGCGCAAACCGCGGCCGGGAGAAAGAAACGAGACGGCTTCGAGCAGATTGGTCTTGCCCGATCCGTTCTCACCGGTCAGCACCACATGCGACGGGCCGAGCCGCAGTGACAGGTTTTCATAATTGCGGAACTGTGCAAGCTTCAACCGGCTGATCGAAACGCGGGCCGGTTTGCCCGCGTCCGTTCTGGGATCATCGGTCACAGCGGGATTGTCCGTTTGCGTCAAACCCGCATCGGCATGAGCACGTAGAGCGCATTCGCATCGCCCGTATCCCGTACCAGTGTCGGCGAGCCGGCGTCGGCCAGCATGAAGATGGCTTCGGAGCCGGAAAGCTGAGCCGTTATATCGAGAAGATATTTGGCATTGAAGCCGATCTCGATCGGATCAGAATCATAATCAGCCGCGAGTTCATCCGTGGCGCTGCCCGAATCGGGATTGTTGACCGTCAATGTCAGCTGACCATCGGCAATCGTCAGTTTGACGGCACGGCCGCGCTCGCTCGAAATCGTCGAGACGCGGTCAACGGCAGAGGCGAAACTCTGGCGGTCGATGGTCAGTTTCTTGTCATTGCCGGATGGAATGACGCGCTGGTAGTCCGGGAAAGTGCCGTCAATCAGCTTGGAGGTCAGAACCACCGAGCCGATGGTGAAGCGGATCTTTGTGTCGGACAATTCGATGGTCACGGCAATATCGGGATCGTCGACAAGCTTCTGCAGCTCGGCAACGGTCTTGCGCGGGATGATGATGCCAGGCATGCCTTCGGCACCGGCAGGTGCTTCCAGCTCAGCACGGGCCAGACGATGCCCGTCCGTGGCCACAGCACGCAGCTTCAGCGAGCCCTCGCTCTCGATGGCATGGAAATAAATGCCGTTGAGGTAATAGCGGGTTTCTTCCGTGGAGATGGCGAATTGCGTCCGTTCGATCAGGCTCTTCAATGCCGTGGATGTCATACGGAACGTGTGCGTGAACGACCCGGCGGTCAATTCGGGGAAATCCGATTGCGGCAGGCATTGCAGGCGGAAATTCGACCGGCCCGAGGTCACGGTCATGGAATTGCCGTCGGCATTGGTTGCCAGCATCACTTCCGCCCCGTCAGGAAGTTTGCGGACGATATCATAGAGCAGATGCGCCGGGACGGTGGTTGCACCGGACTGCTCGATTTGCGCGGCAGTGGCTTCGGTGACTTCAAGGTCAAGGTCCGTGGCCTTGAGGGCAAGGCTTGCGCCCTCGGCTTGCAGAAGAACGTTCGAAAGAATCGGAATGGTGTTGCGCCGTTCGACCACGCGATGGACATGGTTGAGCGACTTCAGAAGATTGGAACGTTCAAGAGTTACACGCATGATAAACCGGTCTCACTGTCTTTTTCGACCCAAAGCCCCTGAGGGCCTGCGGCGCTTTTCTGGCGAGAGGGCGAAGTTCCCCCAAGGTCAAGCAAATTGGCAGAAAGTCACCCTAAAAAGCAAGCCTGCGGCTGGTTGCAACGCACCATACCGCAGGCTTTCTGTTGATAAGTGGCGAAGTGCCCTTATTGGGCCTGATCGTTGATCAGGCGCTTCAGGAGCTCGAGTTCCTGCGACAGTTTCTGGTCCTTGCCGACAATATCTTCGATCTTGCGCACCGCATGCAGAACGGTTGTGTGGTCACGTCCGCCGAAGCGCCGGCCAATTTCCGGCAGCGAGCGGGGTGTGAGCATTTTGGCAAGATACATGGCGATCTGGCGCGGCTTGACGATGGTGCGCGTGCGGCGGTTGGACAGAAGATCCTGCTTGGAGACGTTGTAATGGCGCGCAACGATGCGCTGGATTTCTTCGATGCGGATGCGCTTGGCTTCCCCGCCGCGCATCAGATGGCTGAGCAGTTCATCGACCCGGTCGACCGACAGGTTCGGCTCGAACGTCTGGCGGAACAGCAACTGGTTGAAAGCGCCTTCCAGCTCACGGCCGCTTCCGGTGACGGATTGGGCGACGTGATCGAGAATCTCCGGCGAAATATCCAGCGACTGGTCTTCCTGCTGGGCGGCAACCAGGCGGCGCTTGAGAATCTCCAGGCGCATCGCATAGTCCGGTGAAATCATTTCAAGGGCAACGCCGCCCTGCAGGCGCGAACGCACGCGCGCATCCAGCGATTCCAGCTCTGACGGCGGACGGTCTGCGGCCACAACCACCTGCTTGGCGCTGTCGAGCAGCGTGTTGATCAGATGGCAGAATTCGTGCTGGATCGATTTGCCCTGCAGGAACTGCATATCATCGATGATCAGGAGATCGATATCGCGCAGCTGTTCCTTGAATGAAAGCGCGTTGTTGTCGCGAATGGCCGTTGCAAAGCGCCACATGAAATATTCGGCGGTCAGGTAAACGACGCGGGCGCGCTCCGAGCGTTTCAGGGCGTCGGCGGCGATGGCCTGCAGGAGATGCGTCTTGCCGAGGCCGACAGAGGCGTGAATGAACAGCGGATTGAAGCGAACGGCACTGGCACCCGCATCGGCAATGGTGCGCGCGGCGGCGAGCGCCACCCGGTTCGGCGTGCCGTCAACAAAGGTCTCGAAGGTGTAGCGCGGGTCCAGCGGCGAGCCGAACACGGAGTTCTGTCCGGGGCGATCAGTGGCACGGTCGGCAAAATGCGCCGGTGCCTTCTTGTCCTGGGACGTATTGCCGACGGGAAAAACCGGCTTGTCGCGCGAAATCGCCCGCTGGTCGACCCGCAGGGCAGGCTCTGCCTCAAGCGAGGGGCGGCTGGCGCGGCTGGCGCTGCGGAAGACAATCTCCACCTTCAGAACCTGCTCGTCCTCTTCACGCCACAGCGTGTTGATCATGTCCGAGTAGTGGTTGTTGATCCAGGAACGAAGAAATGCGGTCGGCACGGAAAGGCGAACAATACTCTTGGAGGTTTCATCCAGTTTCAAACGGCCGAACCAGCTGGAGTAAACTTCATTTCCGAGTTTGGCCTTGAGTTTGGTCTTGACCCTCTCGAAAATCGTCTCGCCCTGGCTGCCGGCCGATACCATACTTTTCCCTTCGTCCATATGGAGCGGGACCATGGCTGCATTCGTGCCGTTTTCCATTATTCCGCTGGTCATTGTCATTGCCTCATCCTGATATTTATCTGTTCGAGCTTGATAGTGCTCGTGTTCGCATGCGTGCCGGTCCATGACCGGCTTCAGTCTTCAAGAGCCGGTCACCCCTATGGCCGGCCTTCAATCTCCTGGAGCTAATTGTTGGATAAGGTTAGGGACGCATAATACAGGTCTGAACAATCTCGCACCGAAATTCTAAAAACCGCCACGTCCATATCCCTTTCAACTTTGGCGCAAAAAGACTCACGCCCGGCTGATGCCAGCGCCGCCAACTTGCTTCTTTTCTGAAACGATCCAGGTTCGTACAACCCGGATACCCGACAAAAACTTACTCGTTACGCAAACAAAAAATCTGCGTCCGAACCCACTAATTTGATAAGCCTGTTAAATGGGTTTTTGCCCACCCCTTCGATGTCTGGACCTTACAAAAACCTTTGCGGGGAGGGCAAGGGCAGGCGCGCCGCTTTTTTAGTGAATTAAAGGTTAACGCTTTTGCGTTTTTTTTAACTACCTCCGGTTGGACGGGGAAAAAGCCTTCGGATTCAAAGCCTTTTTTGGAATGCCGATTTTGCTGCACTGCGGAGTCACGCGATCAAAAAAAAATATTAAATTATCGCTTGACATAGGCTGGGGTGACAGATTCTTCCGGCTGGGGTCTGGCGATTATGGCTACCTGCCGTAAGTTATTGAAATTAAATGAGAAATGATGGTTGTCGCTTTTTGTATGAAACTATTTATGACCGGCATATGTCAGGGTTTTGATATGCCACAATCTTTTTCATCGGAAACGAATTTGTGCCCAAAAAAATGGCAAATAAAAAACCCGGCTAAGGACCAGCCGGGTTTAAAATAGACTATTTTTGTCTGATTAGGCAGACATGCCCTTAAGGCGCTGTGCGAGACGGGAAACCTTCCGGGATGCCGTATTCTTGTGCACGACACCCTTTGTGGCAGCGCGCATCATTTCCGGTTCAACAGCCTTGAAGGCTACGGAAGCGGCTGCCTGATCCCCGCTTGCCACCGCATCTTCGAACTTGCGAAGGAAGGTGCGCACGCGCGAGCGGCGGGATTTGTTTACTTCGGTGCGGGCTTCGATCTTACGCGCCGCTTTCTTGGCCGAAGGAGTGTTGGCCATGATGCCTCTCTTTTCTGTCAGCTACTCGGCAGCTTCAACGCGGCCGTCACAAAATAATAGGGTGGCCGAGGGGCCACCAAACGTTGTCGGGCTTATAGATGACGTTTCCGATTGCGTCAACGTGGAATCGTCGCCTTGCCGGTGGATATTTCAGCCTCAGCGATTCTTGAAATTCGGCGGGCGTTTTTCGGCAAAGGCCGTCATCCCCTCCTTCTGGTCTTCCAGCGCGAACATCGAATGGAAGACGCGCCGTTCAAATCTCAACCCTTCTGACAGGGTGGTTTCATAGGCCCTGTTGACGGTTTCCTTGGTCATCATGGCGACAGGCAGCGAGAAGGAGGCAATCTTCCCGGCAGCCTTCAACGCTTCCGCTACAAGCTCGCCCGCAGGGACGACGCGCGCGACAAGGCCGCAACGCTCCGCTTCTGCCGCATCCATCATGCGCCCGGTCAGGCACAGGTCCATCGCCTTGGATTTGCCGACGGAGCGTGTGAGCCGCTGTGAGCCGCCCATGCCTGGCATGACACCCAGCGTAATCTCCGGCTGGCCGAATTTGGCGGTATCCGCCGCAATGATGAAATCGCACATCATGGCGAGTTCGCAGCCACCGCCCAGCGCATAACCGGCGACGGCCGCAATCAGCGGCTTGCGCAGGCGCGTGACCCGCTCCCACTCGCTGAAATAATCGCCGAGATAGGCGTCGGCGAAATCCAGCGTCTGCATCTCCTTGATGTCGGCGCCGGCGGCAAAGGCTTTCTCCGAGCCGGTAATGACGATGGCGCCGATGCCGTTGTCCTTGTCAAACGCCTCAAGAGCAGTGCTCAGCTCGGCAAGCAGGGCAGAGTTGAGAGCATTGAGCGCCTGCGGGCGGTGAAGCTGGATGAACCCAACTTTCTCACGCGTTTCCACAATGATGTTTTCGTAGGCCATCCGGATATTCCTCCTAATGCTGGCAGATCGGGCAGAAAAACGTCGAGCGCCCGCTTTGGACGATGCGGGCTATCGTGCCATCACAGGCAGGACGCGGGCAAGGCTCACCTTCACGGTCGTAGACAGAAAATGAATGCTGGAAATAGCCGAGTTCCCCATCGGCCTGCCGGTAGTCCTTCAGGCTGGAGCCGCCTGCCGCGATGGCGTCTGCTATGACGGAGCGAATGGACGTCGCAAGCCGGTCCGCCATGGGCGTGGGGTCGCCGTTCTCTTCAGCGATCGTGCCGGCCGCCCGCAGGGGCGATAGTCCGGCCCGCCAGAGCGCTTCGCAGACATAGATGTTGCCAAGACCGGCAATCAGCTTCTGGTCCAGCAATGCCGCTTTCAGCGGCGCGTTCCTGGCGGCGAAGAGCGTGGCCAGCAGCGTGCCGTCCAACCGGTTGCCCGTCGGTTCGATGCCAAGATCCCGTATCAGTTTGTGGGTATTGAGCCCGCCCGGTTCGGCAAACAGCATGAAGCCGAAACGGCGCGGATCATTATAGATGATCCGGCTTCTGATCCGGTCCACCGATTCCACATGGATCACCACATGGTCATGGGTCGTGTTGCGTGACCGGTCATGGTGGAAGACCCCGGGCACCGTGTCCGCGTTGTCCTGTTCAATGCGGTAGGAACCGGACATGCCCAGATGGCTGATCAGGCCCAGCCCGTCATCCATATGCATGATGAGGTATTTGGCGCGGCGCTCCAGTGATGCGATCGTGCGACCGGTCAGCCGTTCGGCAAACCGGTCCGGAAAGGGAAAGCGCAGATCCGCGCGGCGCTGTTCGACCCGCGCAATGGTTGCGCCCTCCATGAAAGGCTGCAATCCGCGGCGGACGGTTTCGACTTCGGGAAGCTCAGGCATGGGATGCCGTGCCCCGCAGGAAACTTTTCCCGTGCAGGCCAGGCGCAATGCCGAGATGGGCTGCGACTGTCTCACCGATATCGGCAAAGGTGGTCCGGATACCGAGCGACCCATGCGGCAGGTCGGGTCCGAAGCAGAGTACCGGAACGCGTTCACGCGTGTGGTCGGTTCCCTTGAAGGTCGGGTCGCAGCCATGATCGGCTGTCAGGATCAGAAGATCGCCCGTCCGCAATTTCGCCATGGCTTCCGGCAGCCTCCGGTCGAAAGCCTCGAGCGCGGCGGCATAGCCGGGCACATCCCTGCGATGCCCGTAGAGCATGTCGAAATCCACGAAGTTGGTGAAGACCAGATCGCCGTCCTGCGCATCGTCCATGGCAATCAGTGTTTCATCGAACAAGGCCATATTGCCGTTAGCCTTACGCACCTGAGACACGCCTTTGTGCGCGTAGATATCACCAATCTTGCCAATTGCGATCACAGTCCGGCCCGCGTCCGTAAGCCTGTCAAGCAAGGTCGCTTCGGGTGGCGGTACAGAATAGTCGCGCCGGTTGCCGGTGCGCTCGAAGGTCTGCCGGGTTTCCCCGACAAACGGGCGGGCAATGACCCGGCCGATGTTCAGGGGGTCGACCAGTTCACGGACAAGCGTGCACAGAGCATAGAGGCGGTCCAATCCGAAATGCTGTTCGTGCGCGGCGATCTGGATGACGGAGTCGGTGGACGTGTAGAAGATCGGCTTGCCGCTGCGAATATGCTCTTCGCCATATTCCTCGATGACCTCGGTGCCCGAGGCATGCTTATTGCCCAGAATACCCGGAAGGCTGGCGCGCCGTACCGCGTCGGCAATCAATGTCTCCGGAAATGTCGGGATCGTCCTGGGGAAATAGCCCCAATTGAAGGTGACCGGCACACCGGCAATTTCCCAGTGCCCGGACGGCGTGTCCTTGCCATTCGAAACTTCCTCGGCAGCGCCCCACAACCCGATGGGAGCGGCGACTGACGGCGGGATTTTGACGCCGGAGGCAAGATTGGCCGCGTGCACAAGACCCAGCGACGTCAAATGCGGGAGAGTAAGCGGACCGGAACGCAGGCCGTCCTTGTCACCGCGCCCGTCGGCACAGGCGTCGATGATGTGACCGAACGTCGTCGCACCTGCATCGCCGAAAGCGGCAGCATCCGGCGCGCCGCCTATGCCAAAAGAATCGAGCACAAAAAGAAAAGCGCGGGACATGCCTCACTCCATCAGAACCAGAATCCACAGATAGGTGAAACTGACGCTGATGACAAACATCATGTGCGCGGGGCGGCTGTTAAGGCTGGCACCGATGTTTCAGCAGTTGGTGCAAGCCACCGCATCTCCCTGGCGGATCCGGCCATAGATCATCTTACCCATGGCGATACCCGGACCGCTGGTGCCTATTGAAGTTTTCACGGTGTCTTTCATTGTCCAGGCAATGAGCGGGATATAGGCGATGCTGGTTTCAACGCGAACAAAGTTTGACGTGGGAATCTTCAGGTTGGGATCGATGGTGATGGCGCTGCCCTTGGTATAGGGCGTTGAGATGGCCTGACCCTGTTTGCGCTGCGACCAGGCAACCGTGGCGTTACCGTTCGCGTCGACAGTGATGGACGCAATGGTGATGGTCGGCAGGTCGCGGCGATAGGGCAAGAGGATGGAGGTTCCGATTTCCATGATATCGGCGATCTTTTCCTTGGTGATGGATTGTTGCTGCGTGACCAGATCGCCCACCATCGCTCCGGCCCGCGCCAGCTTCTTGTTCACGTCGAAACCGTTGGTGATTTCAATGCTCCCCAGAAGAAGCATGATCATCACCGGCGCGATCAACGCAAATTCCAGCGCGGCAATACCCCGGCGGTCCTTGCCGAACGCAACCAGGTTACGCGTGGAAGCAGCCATTTTTTCACGTATTTTTTTGAATGCCGGCATGGCGGAAGCCTTCGCGGAAGAAAACAGATGATCGGTTGCTTGGCGGCGCATCAGAGGTAAGGCTCATTTTGCCAGGTGACGGTGGAGAACAGCAGGGTTTTGCCCTGACTCTGTATGCTTGCGATACGCGTTTTCATCAAATCGGTCAGAATGGGCCAGCGGTAGAAAATCCGCAGCTGATTGATCGTGCCAGCACCGCCCGGATTGACTTTCAAGGCGCTGACATCGACGTCATTGTCCGATTTGAGCGGGATTGTCGTGGGTACGGTTTTGAACGTCGCATAGGTCTGCAGATCAACCTCCAGATCAGGGCAGGGCGTGGCGGCCATGAACAATTGGGGGCAAATCCGCGCTTTCAGTTTTGTGGCGTCGCTGACATCCGTTGTCTTCAATTGCCCGGTGCGCAGCTGGCGCGAAATATCGTCAACGGCGTTGGACATGACCTGTTCGGCGGTGAAGCTGAGGGTGACTTCGACAACGGCAAAGATCAGGAGAAAGAAGGGAAGGGCGATCATAGCAAATTCAATGGCGACGCTGCCGCGATTGTGTTTGCAGAACCGCGCGAGCAGCGAGCCTTTTCCGGCGGGACGCCTGCTTTCCGGCAAATCGGAATTTCCGCGTGGTTCATCCCTGACTGCTGCCTTCATCATCACTGGACCTTCTCCGTCTCCCCGCAACGGACACAGCTCTATCAGGCAGATATTAGAATCTCGTGTGAAGGAAAGTGCAAATTGTGATGCCTGAATTCACGCTTTCTCAACCGTGATGCAAGCGGTCACGACAAGCCGGTCAGTTCCCGCCGATTTCCGTGTCGGATTTCTTTTCCGCATTCGTCTTCTGGGATATCTCGCAGAAGGGAGAGCAGGAGAGTGTTTGCACATAGGCGCGCCGGTAAACGCGCACGGTATTGGCAACACTGCGGCTGACCAGAACCTGATCGTCAACGATCGCCCCGCCTTCAGCGTCCATGATCACGATATTGGTCATGCCAAATCCCTTTCCCGTCAGCACGACGGTTCGGGAATCCTTGACAACGGCATCCGCTATTTCAGGATCGCCGACCACGACCGTATCGGCGGGACGGGCAAGTTTCAGCACGGTTGCCTGGTTCATGACCACGTGAATGCCCGTATCGGCCTGCGCCCTCCCGGACAGGACGGCCGCGAGCATGAGTGCGATCATTGTTGCATGCCGACCGAAACGTCGTTGGCCGTTGTATCGAACCATGGGAGTGCCCTTCGCAAATCGTTGGATGAACGATGCCGATGATTGGTGAAAGAAGGCTTAACCCCGTGAACTTATCGTTAAGTATAATTGCCTCGTGGGCACCATCCGTGGCGGCGGAGCGGACGGGCATGGCGAAACGCGGGATTTTACGGTTCGCCTTCATCTTTTCCTAACGGTCTTTCTTAAGCTGAAAGCAATGCGCAGCGGATATTGTCGAGGACATCACGTTACGAAGTCAGCCACTGTCCAGGACAGCAGGCATGCGGGGGAGATCATGATGTTCAATGCAAGGCGCCTCGCTCCGTCAGATGGCAATGTATTCACGGATTTTCCCCGGAACCGGTCGGGTGCGACAGCCATAGAATATGCGTTGATTGCCGGCATCATTTCCCTTGGCATCGTCGCCGGCGCGGGTGCGCTCGGGACCGCAGTACAGACAACCTATGATGGCGTTGCGACAACCGTAGGCAATGCGAGCAAATGAGTGTCTTGGGTGGTGTTGATATGTGGAACGCTTCCGCCACCCGGTTTGATGGAACGGCGCGATGATTGAAGCTGCGATATTGATCGTTTTCCCCTTCGCCATGGCTTTTGCGGGGATATCGGATCTTTTGTCGATGACGATCCAAAATCGTGTATCGCTTATACTCCTTGCCGCCTTTGCCGTTCTGGCGCCCATGACCGGAATGCCCTGGGATATTTATGGACTGCATTTTGCCGCCGGAGCCGTGGTGCTTGCCGTCACGTTCCTGCTGTTTGCAATGGGAACGATGGGCGGCGGCGATGCCAAGCTCATGACCGCCACGGCGGTCTGGATGGGCTGGAATGTGGAATTGGCCGGCTATCTGCTTTTCATGTCGCTGCTCGGTGGCGCGCTTACCCTGGCCATCCTCAAATATCGCAGCTCGCATTTCGCTATCGCATATGCCGGCCGCTTCAACTTCATGCACCGGCTGGCACAGAAGAACGAAGGTGTTCCCTACGGTGTTGCCCTTGGCGCTGCCGGCCTCATCATGTTTCCGTCCTCACCCCTGTGCGTCTGGGTGATAGAACGGTTGGCCCATGCCTGACGGCGGGCCTTCCCCGTTCACCGATCGATTTACCGTGAAAACAGTGCAGCTTCCCTGCAGGCGGCACAACCGAATGCCGGCGAGCGTCGTTTTTTGTCCTTTTAAGTAAACTGTTAACCATAATTACACGATTGCCAAGTCAAGGTGCAACCCTGGGTAAATTAGACAAAAGTCTATTGGGGTTCATCGATGCAAAAGGCACGCGTTGTTATTCTCATCGTGGCGATTTCGGCCGCCGGTGCGGCTGGCTATATCGCGACGAATATGAAGCCCGATGTGCCGGTCGTCGTGCAAACGGTTCCGCTACCTCAGATTGAATTACAGGACGTGCTGGTTGCCACGGACGGGCTTGGTGTCGGCGCCGAAATGCGAAACCAGATGCGCTGGCAACCCTGGCCGGTATCTGCCCTGGCCGATGGCTACATCAAGCGCGCGGACCGGCCCAATGCCGAGGAAGAATTGCGCGGCTCCACCGTGCGGTTGCAGATATTTCCGGGAGAACCCATTCGGGAAGCCAAGCTGATCGGCAAGGGCCAGAGTTTCATGTCCGCGCAGTTGCCATCCGGGATGCGCGCCGTGGCCACGCAGATTGCTGCGGATACGTCGGCGGGTGGCTTCATCCTGCCCAATGATTATGTCGATGTGATCATGATCCGGCAGATCGAAGGCGAACAGAAGCAGTTCGCCACCGAGACCATTTTGAGCAATGTCCGGGTTCTCGCCATCGACCAGACTATCCAGGAAGACGAAACAGGCCAGAAGAACAAGGTCGGATCCACGGCAACGCTCGAGCTGACGCCACAGCAGGCGGAGATACTGGCAGTGGCCCAGCAGATGGCCAGCCGCATGACATTGGTGCTGCGCTCCCTGCAGGATGCACAGGAGCCGACGGGGCCGGGTGCGGAATATCTCGTCAATTCACCCGGCCGGGCCGGGAACGTCAAGCTGATCAAATCCGGGACTGTCACTGAAATATTGGGGCGCAAATAAAATGGGTTTCGGAGCAATGTTCACAATGGGGCAACCTGGCCATCGCGCACACCGGTATTGGAAAGCCGGACTTGTCGCTGTTGGCTGCAGCATTGCTTCCTTGCCGATTCAGACAGCGGCCGTGGCGCAAAGCAACATCGTCAAGTTGAACCAGGGGCAGGGCGCGACAAAGCGGATCAATCTTGCGCTCAACAAATCCCTGGTGGTCGATCTTCCGGCGGATGCTTACGATATCCTTGTCGCCAATCCGACCGTGGCCGATGCAGTGACCCGGACGGCGCGCCGCATCTATCTCTTCGGCAAACAGGTCGGCCAGACCAATGTTTTCGTCTTTGGGCCGAACGGCGAACAGCTGGCCAGTTTCGATCTGGTGATCGAACGCGATGTCGCCGGCCTTGAGGGCAGCCTGAAAAAATATATCCCGGATTCCGATATCAAGGTCGAACTGTTGAACGACAATGTGATCCTGACCGGAACGGTGCAGACGCCGCTTGACGCCAAGCGGGCCACGGATCTTGCGACCCTCCTGGTCACCGGCGGTGAAGCGACCACGGGCCAGTATCAGCAGAATGCGGCTGGCGGCGGCAACGGCAATACCAGCGTTGTCATTGGTGACCCGAATGAGGCGCGGCAGAAGAGCAAGATCGTCAATCTGATCCAGATCGCCGGCGAAGATCAGGTGACGCTGAAGGTCACGGTTGCGGAAGTCAGCCGTTCCGTGATGAAACAGCTCGGCGTCAACATGGTTGGATCCACGAAATCCGACGGCATCCTGTTCGGCTCGGAAAATTTGGCCTCCCTTGTCGGGAAGGGCCTGAGCAGTTCCGGTGCAAGCATTCCCATTTCGATCGGCAGTGCCACGATCGACTCCTATATCAATGCCATGGAACTGGCTGGCGTGATGAAAACGCTGGCGGAACCGACGCTGACGGCGATCTCGGGGGAAAAAGCCACGTTCCGTGTCGGCGGCGAATACAACATGATCAATGGCTCGGATGTCGATGACAAGGGAAAAGTCACCTACAACATCGGCAAGATCGACTACGGCATTGGCCTTGAATTTGTTCCCGTGGTTCTATCGCCGGGACGGATCAGTCTCAAGGTGCGTACATCTGTTTCCGAACCGACACTGGAAGGATCGGCATCCCTGAGCGTTGGGCAACGAAAACCTTCGACCAACGTCATATCCATCCGCAAGCGCCTGGCGGACACGACTGTGGAGCTTCCCTCCGGCGGATCCATGATGATTGCCGGCTTGATGCGGGATGATGCGCGGCAGGCTATCTCAGGCCTTCCCGGTCTGTCCAAAATACCGGTCCTCGGCACGCTGTTCCGCAGCCGCGAATTCGTGCGCAACGAGACGGAACTCGTCATCATCATCACACCCTATCTGGTACGGCCGGTTGCCCGGACCGCCCTTGCCCGGCCTGATGATAATCTCAATCTTGCCAGCGATGCGGCCGGCATGTTCCTCGGTAAAGTCAACCGGGTTTATGGAACGAAAGCGGCCACCCCGCCGGCCGGCCGGTATGAGGGCGTTGTCGGATACATCTACAAATGAGCAAGGACCCCGCCATGTCAGCCCTCAGGAAATCCAAGCCGGTGAAACCGGTGCTTGCCCTTCTCGCTGTCGCTCTGCTTGCGGGATGTGCAGACCGCAGCACAACCGTCGGGAGCATCCCCGACGACTATCGGACCAACCATCCCATTGTCATCTCTGAAAAAGAGCAGGTTGCCGACATCCCGGTGGGTCATGCCGACAACAGGTTGTCGATCACCCAGCGCAGCATCGTGCAGAATGTTCTGACCAATTATCATGCCAACGGTTCGGGCGTTATTCACATACTGCTGCCGTCGGGCACGCCAAACGAGCACGCTGCGGGCCGCCTGCGCGAGGACATTGTTGCCGTGTTGCGCCGGAGCGGGGTCAAGCCGTTCAATATCTCCAGTGAGCGGTATCGGGCTGCCTCGGATGAATCGGCGCCTATCCGTTTGTCCTACTCGGCCATGACGGCCTCGACCGGGCCGTGCGGCCAGTGGCCCAAGGATCTGCTCGATACGGCGGAGAACAAGCACTATGCCAATTTTGGTTGCGCCAGCCAGAACAATCTGGCGGCGCAGATAGCCAACCCCGCGGATCTCCTCGGGCCAAGGGCGACAACGACGATCGATGCGGAGCGTCGCGGCAAAGTGATCGATGCCTACAGAAATGCCACGCCTCCCACCCCGATCATCAGGCAGGAAGTCCAGTACTAATTGCTGAAAGAGACCTTTCGACAAAACACGGAATTCTACGATGAGCCAGTTGGCCTTTGAAACAGACAATCAATTCGGGGATGGCGAGGGCCGGCCGACTGGTGCTGGCCTGCACGCTTTCCGGCCAATTCCCCGAATTTCAATACAGGCATTTTGCGAGAGCGATGCTGTTGCACAGCAGATATCGCATGCAAGCGAAGACCGCCGCATGGCGAAGACGCATGCACAGCTTCACATGGGTGGAATAGCGACAGCAGTTGAACTCTTTCAGACGGTGCCGACACCCAATCTGATTGTTCTGGAATCATCGGCTGCCCCGCGCGACATGCTGGAACAGCTCACCGCCCTGTCCGAAGTTTGCGATCCAAGCACCAAAGTGGTGGTCATCGGGCATTACAATGACGTTTGGCTTTACCGCGAACTGATGCGCAATGGCATTTCGGAATATATGGTCGCACCGGTCAATCTGGCCGATATCATTGGCGTGATCGGCGGTCTTTTTGTCGACCCCGACGCAAAGCCGCTGGGAAGCTCCATTGCGTTTATCGGCGCAAAGGGCGGCGTCGGCGCTTCGACGATGGCGCACAACATCGCATGGTGCATCTCTTCGCTTTTCAAGAACGAGGTGGTCATTGCCGATATGGATCTGCCCTATGGCACTGCCAACATCAATTTCGACCAGGATCCGCCGCAAGGCATAGCGGAAGCAGTATTTTCACCCGAACGCATCGATGACGTTTACCTGGACCGGCTGCTGGCGCAATGCGCTGAAAACCTGTCACTGCTGGCAGCGCCATCAACCCTGGACCGCGTGTTCGATTTCCGCGAGGACTCCTTTGCCCATCTGATCGACGTGGCTCAAAGGTCCGTGCCGCATGTCATTCTGGATATTCCCCACACCTGGAACGGCTGGACCCGCACAACCCTGGCGCGTGCAGATGAGATCGTGATCGTCGCATCGCCGGAATTGGCGAATCTGCGCAACACTAAAAACCTGCTGGACACCTTGAAACAGCTGCGCCCGAACGATGGACCGCCGCGTCTCATTCTCAATCAGGTCGGAATTCCCAAACGGCCGGAGATCGCGCCTGCCGATTTCTGCAGTCCGCTGGGGATCATGCCGATCGGCGTCATTCCTTTCGAGCCTGCATTGTTCGGGAACGCGGCAAACAACGGACGGATGCTCGCCGAGACCGACTCCGCCAATGCGATTGTCCAGAACATCAATGAGATTGCCCACATCCTGACGGGACGGCTGGAGCTGAAGGCCAAGCGGAAGCCGGTGCTTTCCGCGGTTTTGTCCAAGCTGAAGCGCAAGAAATGACGATGAAGGAATAGAGCCATGTTCGGCAAACGCGGCAGTACGGGCGAAGGGCGCCCGGTCCAGGAGTTCCGGGCGCTTGCGCTTGAGACAGCGTTGCCCGTGGGTCATGCTCCGCTTGCTGCGGAAACGGCAAAGCCGCGGGATATAGCCGAGGTAAAGCGTCTGGCGGTCGTCGACCAGGCGCCCAAGCCGGTCGCACCGCAGCGTGAAAAGAACGAGAGCTACTACGACACAAAATCGCAGGTTTTTACGGCCCTGATCGACACGATCGATCTCTCTCAGCTGTCCAAACTTGATCCGGATGTGGCGCGCGAGGAAATTCGCGATATCGTCAACGATATCATTGCCATCAAGAATTTTGCCATGTCGATTGCCGAGCAGGAGGAATTGCTCGACGATATCTGCAATGATGTGCTCGGCTATGGTCCGCTGGAGCCTTTGCTCGCCCGTGACGATATCGCCGACATCATGGTCAACGGTGCGCGCAAAACCTATATTGAAGTGCTTGGCAAGGTCCAGGAATCGGGCGTCCGCTTCCGCGACAACCAGCAGCTTCTGAACATCTGCCAGCGCATTGTCAGCCAGGTTGGCCGCCGCGTCGATGAATCCAGTCCCATATGCGATGCGCGCCTTCCCGATGGCTCGCGTGTAAATGTCATCGCGCCGCCTCTTGCGCTCGATGGGCCGGTGCTCACCATCCGCAAGTTCAAGAAAGACAAATTGACCCTTGATCAGCTTGTCCGCCTTGGGGCGATTTCGCCGCCGGGTGCCGAGCTGCTTCAGATCATCGGACGCGTGCGCTGCAACATCGTCATCTCCGGCGGCACCGGTTCGGGCAAGACCACGCTCCTGAACTGCCTGACGAATTATATCGACCGGGATGAGCGCATCATCACCTGCGAGGATTCGGCCGAACTTCAGCTGCAGCAGCCGCATGTGGTGCGCCTTGAAACCCGTCCTGCCAATCTGGAGGGTGAGGGTGAGATCACCATGCGTGACCTGGTCAAGAACTGCCTGCGCATGCGTCCCGAGCGGATCATCGTCGGCGAAGTCCGCGGACCGGAGGTGTTTGATCTTCTGTCGGCCATGAACACCGGTCATGACGGGTCGATGGGCACCATCCACGCCAACAGCCCGCGCGAATGTCTCAGCCGCATGGAATCCATGATCGCCATGGGCGGGTTTGCGCTGCCGCAGCGAACGGTGCGGGAGATCATCGTTGGTTCTGTCGATGTGATCATTCAGGCCGCCCGTTTGCGCGACGGCACGCGCCGCATCACGCATGTGACCGAAATTGTTGGCATGGAAGGGGATGTCATCATCACCCAGGACCTCATGCTTTACGACATCGACGGCGAAGATGCGAATGGCCGGCTGATTGGAAAACATGTCTCAACCGGCATAAGCCGGCCGAAATTCTGGGATCGCGCCCGCTATTACAATGAGGAACACAGATTGGCCAAAGCCATCGATGCGATGGAATTGCAATCATGATCCATATGGCACGGCGGGAGAGCAATCATGTTCGGGCTTGATCTTGAACAACTCGCCTTCGTGCTGTTGGCAACGATTGCCGTTGCCGCGCTTGCCTACTTCTTTGTTTTTGACAGCATCGAACAGCAGAAAAAGTCGGATGACCGGTTGAAATCGGTCAAGCTGGCCACGACGGACGGTTTGACCAAGTCAACCGCCAGGGACAAGCAGGCTGAAGCGACAAGACGCCGCAAATCGGTCCAGGATACGCTGAACGATATCGATCAGCGACAGAAACTGCGCGACAAGAACATCAAGTCACCGCCGCTGAAAATGCTGTTGCAGCAGGCAGGCATGAAAGTGACCGTGAAGCGCTTCTACATTTATTCCGGTGTTGTTGGCCTGGTTCTGGTGTTGCTGCGCACCTTCTTCGGTGCACCGCTTTATCTGGCTCCGGGCTTTTTCCTGATTGGTGCGCTGGGGCTGCCGCGCGCCTTCGTCTATTTCCGGCGCCGGCGGCGGGTGGCGGCATTCCTCCACGAATTTCCCAATTCCATCGATGTCATTGTGCGCGCCATCCGATCCGGTCTGCCGCTCAATGACGGTATCCGGCTGATCGCGCAGGAAGCGCAGGAACCGGTTCGTACCGAGTTTCGCCGGATCGTTGACATGCAGCAGGTTGGGGTGAGCATTCCGGAGGCGGCCATGCGGATGTCGGAATACATGCCCTGTCCGGAAGCAAGCTTCTTTGGCATCGTCATTCAGATTCAATCGCAAGCAGGCGGCAATTTGTCGGAAGCCCTTGGCAATCTTTCCCGCGTGCTGCGCGACCGGAAAAAGATGAAAGCGAAGGTTCAGGCCCTGTCGATGGAAGCCAAGGCCTCCGCCTATATCATCGGCGCCTTGCCGTTCGTCGTTGCGGGCCTCGTCTACCTGTCCAGCCCGCAATACATCATGGTTCTGTTCACAACCGATATGGGCAAGATGATCATGGTGTGTTCCGGCATATGGATGTCCATTGGCATCGCCGTGATGCGCAAAATGATCAACTTCAAGTTCTGAGCGGAGTAAGCGCGGTGTTCTCTTCCCTTCTCAAAGCCGTGCAGGACAATCCGGATACAGTCCGGACGGTCCTTGTCGCAATCTCAGCGTTTGCAACGGTGGTAACGGTTTTCCTGCCGAAGCTTCGTACCTCCGTGCTGAAGACGCGGATGAAATCCGTGGCGCTGGAGCGTGATCAGCTGCGTGCCAAGGACCGGACCCGCCTCGCCACGGAAAGCATCAGCCGTCACAAGGCTGCGTCGCAGGGTAGTCTGCGCATGGTGCAGAGGCAGGGTGTTCGCCAGTTCGTGGAAAAGCTGGATCTGCAGCGGGCGCTGGCCGATGAGAAAACACTGGCCTCTCTGCGCACCGCCGGATTTCGCGGGCAGAATGCCTTGAATTTGTTTCTGGCGGCACGCTTCGGTCTGCCGTTCCTGACGCTCAGCCTGACCGCCTTCTGGGTGTTCGGCATGAATGGTCTGATACAATACCCGACAATGGTCCGAATACTCGTCTGTCTCATCGGCGGCTATGTGGGCTTCTACGCGCCCAATCTCTATGTGAGCAACGCAGGCAGCAAGCGCAAACATTCGATCCAGATGGCGTGGCCGGACTCACTTGATCTCATGCTGATCTGCGTTGAATCCGGAATGTCCATCGAAGCTGCCTTCAAGAAGGTCTCCGAGGAGATCGGGGTCCAGTCGACGGCTTTGGCGGAAGAGTTCGTCCTGACGAATGCGGAATTGTCCTTTCTGCCCGAGCGGCGGCAAGCCTATGAAAATCTAGCCACGCGAACCGGACTTGAATCGGTGAAGGCCGTGGTCCAGGCACTGACGCAGTCGGAGCGCTATGGTACGTCCATTGGCGGCGCATTGCGTGTCTTGTCCGATGAAAGCCGTGAAGCCCGGTTGAACGCGGCGGAAAAAAAGGCCGCGGCCCTGCCGCCCAAATTGACGGTTCCTATGATCTTGTTTCTCTTGCCCGTGCTTTTTGCCGTCATTCTGGGCCCGGCTGTGATTCAGGTCTCGGCGCAGGGCGGGCTATTCGGGACAGCCCTCAAATAGGATCCAGACCCGCACATAGTTCCAGAAAATGGCTGCCAGATCAGAGCGGCCTTTTTCGTTTTATCAGCTGTTGGGCTTCTTCTTGTCCTTCAGCATCGTCCAGGAGTTTTGCTGGGCGAGCATGGAGCGCAGATATTTGACGTTGGCTTCCGCCTGTTGCGGCGCGAGCTCCTGTTTGGCAATCGTTTCGGCTTCCGAAAACCGTCCCTGAAGTCCCACCACGAGCGCCAGGTTCTGCCGGACCCGGCTGTCGGCTCCCTGCGCGCTGGCTGCCCTGCGCATGTAGGTTTCGGCCGTATTCAGTTCGCCCGACAGCACATAGGACATCCCGAGATTGGAAAGAAGCGATGCTTCGTTCGGGTTGAGATCCATAGCTTGCTTGTAGATGTCACGGGCCTCGCCGGTTTTGCCCAGCTGATCGAGAATCGCGGCTTCGGCGGAAAGCAGCTTCCAGTCCGGATATTCGGGCGTCTGGGCACGGCGAATTGCGCCAAGCGCCGCTTCGAACTCACCGCTGCTCGCCAAGGCCTTGCCATAGGCGGCCAGAACCTCACGGTCCTTCGGATAGGCGATGGCAAGGCTGCGCATGACTGCCAGCGCCTGATCATTCCGCCCCATCATGCGCAATACTCCGGCAAAATTCATTGCGGTGGTTTTGTCCTTCGGATTGCTCTGGTACCGGGCGCCGAGGTTGGTGGAGGCCTGCGCCAGCTGCTGCGCATTCATCTGGTCAAAATTGCCGGTGGGAACCGCTGTCGAAGCGGCGGGCGCAATGGAGCCGGTGGTTGTCTTATCGGTGGTGGCGCAGCCGGAAATGCCGCTTGCAACGGCAACCATGGCCACGGAAAAAATGAGCCGGCGGTTACGTTGAATAATCCCTGCGCTTGTCATAATTTGCCCCGTCCGATCCCGCCGCACATCATTGGTGCGTTAACCAATCCCATGTGAAAGAAATATTCTGTTAACCCTAACGGACCGTTAATGACGCCGCCTTCGCTGGCGCAAAAGCAGAAAATTGACCCGAGGAGCAAACGACCATGCCAGCCGAAATCACCAAGCAGAAATCATCGGACAGCAAGCCTGTCTGGTTTGTACCGAAGGGCGGGCTGGAGGCGCTTGGACTCGATCCGGCAGCGCTTGCCTGGGCTGAGGCAAACGGGTTCGAGGGGCAGGCCGGCCGATTGCTCATAATTCCCAGCGAAAAGGGCGGGATCGCTGGCGCATTGCTCGGGATCGGCAAGGACGACAATCCCCTTGCGACAGGCAAACTGGCGCAGGCTTTGCCGAAAGGCGCCTGGCATCTGGCAGGCCCCGTCAGTGCCCCCGATCTGGCTGCTCTCGGTTTCCTGCTCGGCGGCTACAAGTTTACCCGCTATACGAAGAAGGACGACGCAAACGTCACGCTGACGTTGCCGGAAGGTGCTGACAAAGCCGACGTGAAGCGCCAGGCGAGGGCGGTTACGCTTGCGCGCGACCTCATCAATACACCTACCAACGATATGGGCCCCGAGGCGTTGGAAGCGGCCGTGCGCGCGCTGGGCGATGAGCACAAGGCGGCTGTGTCGGTGATCAAGGGCGATGCGCTGCTCAAGAAGAATTTTCCGATGATCCATGCCGTCGGCCGCGCTGGAAGCGAGGAGCCGAGGCTGATCGATCTGCAATGGGGCAAGAACGATGCTCCCAAGGTAACCCTGGTGGGCAAGGGCGTCTGCTTCGATACGGGCGGCCTTGATATCAAGCCTGCCAGCAGCATGCTTCTGATGAAGAAGGACATGGGCGGTGCCGCCAACGTGCTGGCACTTGCGGGCATCATCATGGACGCAAAACTGCCGGTCCGTTTGCGCGTCCTCATACCTGCGGTGGAGAATTCCATCTCGGCCAATGCTTTCCGTCCGAGCGATATTCTGACCAGCCGCAAGGGAATTACGGTCGAGATTGGCAACACTGACGCGGAAGGCCGCCTTGTCCTCGCCGATGCGCTGGCATTGGCCGATGAGGAAGAGCCGGAAATCCTGATTGACATGGCAACGCTGACGGGCGCAGCGCGTGTTGCGCTTGGCCCGGATGTGCCGCCCTTTTACTCGACGGATGACAGCTTCGCGGCTGATGTGGCCAAGGCGTCCGAAGCCGTGGCCGATCCGGTCTGGCGCATGCCGTTGTGGCAGCCCTACGAAGCAAGGCTTTCATCCCGCGTGGCCGACATCAACAATGTGACGACCGACGGCTTTGCCGGGTCGGTCACAGCGGCACTGTTCCTGAAGCGCTTTGTCGAGAAGACCAGGGTCTGGGGGCATTTCGATATCTATGGCTGGAACCCGGTGGAGAAGCCGCATTCTCCCGTTGGCGGGGAAGCGCAGGCCATCAGGGCACTCTATCACGTATTGAAGATGCGCTTCCCGGCCGGGAAGTAACGGGGATTCGTCAATCTGTGTCCGGCCGGAAGTTGCAGACCGGTTATGACCGCTTGCACTTCAGGCTGCGAGGAATAAAATGATACGGAACCGAAATGATCTCGGAAGCCGTTCATGCAGATTGAGTTGAAGCCGTTTCAGGCGCTGACATTGTGGAAGGAAATTGCGGTCTCCGAAGTGCGGGATGACGCGCATGACCTGACGATGCGGCAATTGGCCGTGCTGCTGACGGTTTATCTGGAGCCGCCGCCCCACACAATCCGTGGTATGGCTGCCAAGCTGAAGGTGACCAAGCCAGTGATCACCCGCGCGCTGGATACAATGGGTGGTTATGGTTTGGTCGACCGGCACCGTGACGAAAAAGACAAGCGCAATGTTCTCGTCAAAAGAACGGTAAAAGGTGCGCTCTATGTTGAAAAGCTCGGCGATCTCGTCATCGCCAAGGCAAGAGGATTACCCCTGTGACATTGGATAAACGGTTGAATGCATTCCGCCCCGATCTGGCGGACGAAAGCCTGCGCGGACAGGTGGAAGCGGAGCACTTCGTGCAAGGCAAGCCCATGCGCATTGCCGATCCGGTCGTTGATGTTCGTGGCGCAGCACGCGGCGATGCTGGCGTAACCACACAGTTCCTGTTCGGGGATGACGTCCTCGTGTTCGAAGACAGCAATGGCTGGTGCTGGGTCCAGAACGAACGGGATGGATATGTCGGCTATGTCGTCGATACGGCGCTGGACAAGCGTTATGATGAGCCCACGCATATCGTCATCGCGCCGCGCACATTTGTCTATCCCGGATCTGATCTGAAGTTTCCCCCGACCAATGCACTGTCCATGGGATCGCTCGTCACGATAAAGGGTGGCGA
This sequence comes from Phyllobacterium sp. 22229, assembly GCF_052056495.1. Lineage (NCBI taxonomy): Bacteria > Pseudomonadati > Pseudomonadota > Alphaproteobacteria > Hyphomicrobiales > Phyllobacteriaceae > Phyllobacterium > Phyllobacterium sp. 22229. The sequence continues at coordinate 34,836 of NZ_JBQEPA010000020.1, read as the reverse complement.
GGAACGCCGTGGAACGCTCTACGGCATCCTGCCAAGCGGCGAGGCCATCATTGCCAAGCATCTCGTTCCTATTGATGAAGTCACCGATGATCACGTGGCGGTTGCCGAGACCCTGATGCACACGCCCTATCTGTGGGGTGGTGTGTCCGGTTTCGGAATTGATTGCTCCGGTCTCGTCCAGTTGTCCCTGCTGATGACCGGTCAGTCCGTCTTGCGCGACTCCGACATGCAGGCTGATACAATCGGTGATGCGATCGAGCCGGACGCACATTACAACAATCTGAAACGCGGTGATTTTGTCTTCTGGAAGGGGCATGCCGCGATGATGGCCAGCTACTCCATGCTGCTGCATGCAAGCGGTCACACGATGAGCGTGACGCTTGAGCCTCTGCACGATGCCATCGAGCGTATTGCCTATCTCTACGGCAAGCCGACAGCGGTGCGGCGGCTCTAGTCGGATAGCCCCTCTGTTGGTTGAAACAGAGGGGCTATCATTTTCTTTACCTGTTCAGGTTCAGGCGGCCGATAGTTCAGCCACTTGCTGGAATGTGCGGATGATCTGCAGGCAGGCGCGCGCCGCCTCCTGTCCCTTGATCAGGAAGTGTTTGGTGAAGAAGTCGATGTGTTGGGCGGTTTCCTGGAAATGATGCGGCGTCAGCACGGCTGACAGCATGGGAACGCCGGTCTCCATCTGGGCGGTAAGAAGCGCATTCACCACCGTACCGGCGACGAAATCGTGCCGGTAGATCCCGCCATCGACGACGAGACCGGTGGCGACAATCGCGTCGTACTGGCCGGTCTCGGCGAGTTTCTTGGCCAGCAGCGGAATGTCGAACGATCCCGGCACGTCATAGACGTCAAACCGTCCGGCAGTGACACCCTGGCTTTTGAGTTCGCCCTCAAAGCCGATACGGCACTGATCGACGATTTCCGCATGCCATCGCGCCTGAATGAAGGCGATGCGCGGGGCGAAATGTGAGGTATTGTTATTCTGGAACTGATCCATGTCGGTCTCCTCAAGAGTTGACGTGAATCAGGGCACAACCAAAAACGGTCAGGGACTGCCGGAAAGGCAGCCCTTGCTTTCAGTTGTTCTCTTTCATCCGGACTATACCGTCGGCTTCGGAATTGCACCGAAATCTGCTGACCTTTCCGGCAAACCGGAAAGCGCTCGCGGGCTCGCACCTGACATCTTTCGATACCCAGTGATTACCGCCGGTGGGGAATTGCACCCCGCCCTGAGAACACTTGCGCGGGCAATCTATCCGAAGGTTTCCGGCCGTCAAAGCCAAATTTTTCTAATACTGGGCTTTCCGGTCGACAATATTTTTAAGCGGCTCGCCGCGCTCGAAGGATTCGATCTGGGCGACGATCTCCGGAACCAGCGCAGACGGGCTGGAGCTTGCGGCCGCATGCGGTGTGATGATGACCTGCGGATGCGTCCATAGCGGGCTGTCCTTCGGCAGGGGTTCCCTGTTGAACACATCAAGCGTGACAGCCGACAGCATGCCGCGTTCCAGCGCGGCCAGGATATCCGCCTCGTTCTGCAGCCCGCCGCGCCCGGCATTGATGAGAATCGGTGCGCCGAGCGGCCCGTCGGCCTTCATCTGGGCAAAAAGGCTCATCGACAGGATGCCCTTGGTCTCCGGTGTCAGCGGCAGCAAGGAAACGATGATATCCGCATCCTTCAGGAAGTCCTTCAACCCATCATTGCCGTGATGGCTGGTCACGCCTTCGACGTTCTGGGGACGGCGGCTCCAGCCGCTGACCTTGAAACCCAGCATGCGCAGCTTCAAGGCCGCGTCACGGCCGAGCACGCCCATGCCGAGTATACCGACATTCACCTCATGGGCTGCCGGCTGGCGCCGGTCCTCATGCCAGACCTTGCCGGCCTGCTGCTGCCGGTAGCGCAGGCCGAGGCGATGGTGGTCCAGCACCTGCCAGACCACATATTCCGTCATGCGCATCGTCAGATCAGGGGATACGATGCGCACGATGGGCACATCGGGAATCCGGTCATCATGGAAGACGTGGTCCACACCGGCGCCCAATGAGAAAATGACTTCGAGGTTCGGCAGGTCCGCGAGGGAACCGGGGCGCTGTTTCCAGACCAGCGCGTAGCGAACCTTTTCCTTGTCCGTATCGGTGTTCAGGACAAGTTTGCGCTGCGGGGCGTTCTTGGCAAACTCCGATAGCCAGACCTCCGGGTCCCATCCCGTTACAGCCAGAAAAATCGTGTCGCTTGTCCCGGTCATTCGCTTACTGCTCCCTGTTCCGCCGTTTCTATCCTGAAGGCAGCTGCCATCAGTGCTTTTGTATAATCGCTCTTCGGATTGGCGAAGATTTCCTCCGACGGGCCATATTCAACCGCTTTGCCATTGCGCATGACAAGCACGTCATTGGCCAGCGCTTTCACCACCTTGAGATCGTGGCTGATGAAAAGATAGGCCAGATTGTGCTTTTGCTGCAATCCGCGCAAGAGGTCGACCACCTGCGCCTGCACGCTCATGTCGAGCGCCGACGTCGGCTCGTCCAGCATGACGAAGCGCGGGTTGAGCACCATGGCTCGGGCAATGGCGATGCGTTGGCGCTGACCACCGGAAAATTCATGCGGATAGCGGAAGCGGTTCTCCGGGTCGAGATTGACCTCCTTGAGTGCAGCAACGACACGTGCATCGCGCTCATCAGCCGACAGTTTCGGCTCATGTACGGCAAGGCCCTCGGCCACGATATCGGCAATTGACATGCGTGGCGACAGCGACCCGAACGGGTCCTGAAACACGATCTGCAGCTCGCGCCGCAGCGGCCGCATTTGCTTGAAAGAAAACTGGTTGATGTCCTTTTCGCCGAAACGGATGACCCCTTGAGATGAAATCATGCGCGACAGCGCAAGCCCGAGCGTGGTTTTGCCCGAGCCGGATTCGCCGACAACCCCAAGCGTCTGTCCGGCACGGATGGTCACATCGATACCATCGACCGCCTTCACATGATCGACGGTGCGCCGCAGGAAACCCTGCTTGATCGGGAACCAGACCTTCACCTGCTCACCGCGCATGACGGGCGCGGCGGACAGATCAGCGGAGGGGGGATTGCCCTTGGGTTCGGCGGCAAGCAGATGCCGCGTATACTCATGCTGCGGATTGTCGAAGATCTGCCTGGTGGGACCGGTCTCGACGATTTTGCCCTTGGTCATGACGCAGACGCGATCGGCAATCTTGCGGACGATGCCAAGGTCATGCGTGATGAACAGCATGGACATGCCCTGTGCCTTCTTGAGGTCGGCAAGCAGTTGCAGGATCTGCGCCTGCACCGTTACGTCAAGCGCCGTGGTCGGCTCATCGGCGATCAGCAGCTTCGGCTTGTTGGCGAGCGCCATGGCAATCATCACACGCTGACGCTGACCGCCGGAGAGCTGGTGCGGATAGGCATCGAGGCGCTTTTCCGGCTCGCGGATGCCCACTTCATGCAGAAGCGCCAGTGTGCGTTGCCTCGCTGGTTTGTCAGCCATGCCCTGGTGCAGCTTGAGGACTTCGACAATCTGCTTCTCGATCGTATGCAGCGGATTGAGCGAAGTCATCGGCTCCTGGAAGATCATGGTGATGTCGTTGCCGCGCACACGCCGCAGATCATTCTCGTTGCTGTCCAGAAGATCCTGCCCGTTGAACAGGATCTGGCCGGAGGGGTGCGAGGCCGGTGGGTAGGGCAGAAGCTTCAGGATCGATAGGGCCGAGACCGACTTCCCGGAGCCGGATTCACCGACAAGCGCGACGGTTTCTCCCTGGGCGATGTCGAACGAGACATGATCGACGGCAATCGACTGCCGCCCGTTCTGGGTGAAGGCAACCGAAAGGTCGCGGACGGAAAGAAGGGGGGACGCACTCATTTGAAAGCCTTGCGCGGATCGAACGCGTCACGGGTCGCTTCGCCGACAAAGATCAGAAGCGACAGCATCAGCGAGATGACGATGAAACCGGTCAGGCCGAGCCATGGCGCCTGCAGGTTGTTCTTGCCTTGCGCCAGAAGCTCGCCAAGCGAGGCGGAGCCCGGCGGCAGGCCGAAACCCAGGAAATCGAGCGAGGTGAGCGTCGTGATCGATCCGTTGAGGATGAAGGGCAGGAAGGTGAGCGTCGTCACCATGGCGTTGGGCAGGAGATGGCGGAACATGATTGTCCGGTCACGCACGCCGAGCGCCCGCGCGGCATTCACATACTCGAAATTGCGGGCCCGCAGGAATTCGGCGCGGACGATGCCGACAAAATGCACCCATGAGAACAGCAGCATGATGGAGAGCAGGATCCAGAAGCCGGGCGGCAGGATCGAAGCCATGATCAGGAGGAGGTAGAGGGTTGGCACCGAAGACCAGATTTCGATGAAGCGTTGCGCCAGAAGATCGAGCCAGCCGCCGAAATAGCCTTGCATGGCGCCGGCCGTCACCCCGATCACCGCTGACGCCGCGGTCAGGATCAGTCCGAACAGCACGGAAATGCGGAAACCATAGAGCGCCCGGGCAAACACGTCACGCGCCTGATCATCCGTGCCCAGAATGTTCATGTTGCCGAACGTGCAGTTGGCGTCGTTCACACCCTGCGGATAGCGGGCACAACGCTCCTCCGGCGTATAGAGCCAGAATGGTTTTGACGGCGCCGTATCGGGAAGCTCGTTGTTGACGGTGCGGTAGGAATAGCGGATCGGCGGCCAGATGGCCCAGCCATTGGCATTGATCTCGTCCTGAATCACCGGATCGCGATAATCGGTCACCGCATAAAAGCCGTTGAACTTCTCTTCCGGATAATCGACGAGAACGGGAAAGAGAATCTCGCCCTTGTAGGAAACAAGGATCGGCCGGTCATTGGCAATGAATTCGCCGAACAGCGAAGCAATGAACAGGAACAGGAACAGCCACAGGGCCCACCAGCCGCGGCGGTTGGCCTTGAAGTTCTGCCAGCGGCGGGCATTGAGCGGTGACAACCGCGGACGGCGAACAGCAACGGGGGCGGGCTGCGTGCCAATGCTTGTATCGGTCATCAGACATCCCTCCGCTCGAAATCAATGCGCGGGTCGATCCATGTGTAGAGGAGATCGGACAGGAGGCTGACGATGACGCCGACAAGGGCGAAAATATAGACCGTGGCAATCACCACCGGATAATCGCGGTTGATGATCGATTCATAGCCAAGCAATCCAAGCCCATCGAGCGAGAAAATCGCCTCGATCAGCAACTGGCCGGTGAAGAAAATTGAAATGAAGGCGCTGGGAAAACCGGCAATGACGATTAGCATGGCGTTGCGGAAGACGTGCCCATAGAGAATTTTGCGCTCGGTCAGACCCTTTGCCCGCGCCGTGGTGACATATTGCTTGCGGATTTCATCGAGGAACGAATTCTTGGTCAGAAGGGTTGTCGTGGCGAAGGCCGACAGCAGCATGGCTGTCAACGGCAGGGCAATGTGCCAGGCATAGTCGACGATCTTGCCGAAGAACGAGAGCTCGGCGAAATTGTTGGACGTCAAGCCGCGCAGCGGGAACCAGTCGAAGAATGAGCCGCCGGCAAAAAATACGATCAGCATGATGCCGAAGAGAAATCCCGGTATCGCATAGCCAACCACGACAACGGCACTGGTCCACACGTCGAAGGCAGAACCGTCCTTGATGGCTTTGCGAATGCCGAGCGGGATGGAGATGGCATAGGATATCAGTGTCATCCATAGGCCAAGCGATATCGAAACCGGCAGTTTCTCCTTGATGAGCTGCACCGCGCTGATGTCGCGGAAATAGCTGTTGCCGAAATCAAACCGCAGATAGTTCCACACCAGGATACGGAAACGCTCGAGCGGCGGCTTGTCCAGCCCGAACTGCTTTTCGAGGCTGGCTATGAACGCGGGGTCAAGACCCTGGGCGCCGCGATATTTCGAATTGGCCGTGCCGAGGCCAAGCGATTCGTTGCCGTGGCCAAAATCAGCGCCGCCACCGCCGATGCGGTCAAGCGCGTTGCCGCCCTGTCCAGTGAGCTGGCCGATAATGCGCTGGACCGGGCCGCCGGGAACGAACTGTACAATGACGAAGCAGACAAGCAGAACTCCGAACAGGGTCGGTATCATCAGGAGCAAACGCCGTAGAATATAGGCTCCCATTAAGACGGTGCTCCCGGGGATGTCGTTTTAAATCTTGCCAATTGCCTTCGCCTTTGTTTCGTCAAGCCACCAGAGCGTTTCAACCGGAAAGCCGTAATCGGGTTTGGGCTCCTTGAAGCCGAACATGTCCCAATAGGCGATGAGGTGATTCGCACTGTACCAATTTGGAATCCAGTCGCGCCTTATACGCAAGAGTCGATCCAGAACACGCATAATCGTGACCAGTTCAGCGCGTGACCTCACGTCGCCGACTTTCTGGATCAGCGCATCGATCACCGGATCCGCAATACCAGCGAAATTGGTGGACCCGGGCAAAGCAGCCGATTTGGAGCCGAACATGGCCTGCAGGCTTTCCTGCGTCGGTGTGGAACCAAGCGAATAGGCCGCTCCCATCATATCGAAATCGAAGGCCTGTAGCCTGACTTGATACTGGGCCGGATCGACCAGGCGCAAAGTGGCATTGATGCCGATGGCGTTCAGATTGTTGATGAAAGGTGTCGCTGAACGGGTGAAGACTTCCGCCTGGATCAGCATTTCCACGTTGAGGGGTTTGCCGCTGCGATCGGCGAATTTGCCATTCTGGCGCGTATACCCCGCTGCAGTGATCAGTTCGACCGCGCGGCGCAGGTTGTTTCTGTCGCGCCCCGAACCGTCCGATGCGGGTTGCAGAACCGCATCACCGAAAATCTCCGGCGGCAGCCTGTCGCGCAGCGGTTCGATAATGGCCAGTTCTTCGGCGGAAGGTTTGCCTTCGGCGCGGAAGTCGGATTTCTCAAACAGCGACTGCGAGCGTTTGTAGACATCGTAGAACAGGTTCTTGCTGGTCCACTCGAAATCAAAACACAGGGCAATGGCTTCGCGCACCCGCGGGTCGCGGAATTGTTCCCGGCGCTGGTTCAGCGCCCAGGCCTGCATCATCGGCCGCTTTTCGCTGGAGAACTCGCGTTTGACGACGCGCTTCTGCTGTATGGCCGGGAAATTGTACTCCGTGGCCCATGTCTTGGCCACGGATTCGGAGCGCCAGTAAATATCGCCCTTCTTGAAGGATTCGAAATCGGGTTGCCGGTCGCGAAAGAACTCGATGCGGATGCGGTCGAAATGGTTGGAGCCGCGCTGCACGGGCAAATCCTTCGCCCAGTAATCGGCAACACGTTCGTATTCGATTGTTTGGCCGGGGAGGATGATACCCGCGCGATAAGCGCCGGAACCGAGTGGCGCCTCCAGCGTCGATGCATCGAAATCCCGCGTGGCATACCACGCCTTGGAAAAGATCGGTATTCCCGCCGCTATGTCGAGAATGGCCCGGTCGGAATGATTGCCGGAAAAGGTCAGGCGCACCGTGTGGTCATCCACAGCGGCAATTTCCTTGAGTTCCGCCATCATCACCACGAGATCGGGATGCCCCTTTGCCTTGAGCGTCTCGTAACTGAACACGGCGTCATGGGCGGTGAGAGGGGAGCCGTCATGAAAACGCGCTTGCGGGCGCATTTTGAATGTGAATGTCCGTTTGTCCGGGGAAACCGTAACGCTTTCGGCAACCAGGCCATAGATCGAATCGGGCTCGTCCAGCGCCGATGTCATCAGGGAATCGAAACACAGTTCCACACGCGGCGGCGCATCGCCGCGCGCGCTGAAACCGTTCAGCGTGTTGAACGTTTGAGGCGATTGGTTGAGTATCCATATGGACGGCGAGAAGCAGAACGTTCCGCCTTTCGGTGCATCGGGATTGGTGTAATCGAAATGCGTGAAATCCTTGGGATATTTGAGGTCGCCAAAGGCGGAAAGGCCATGCAGCGGCACATCCGTTTTCACCTCCGCCAATGCCAGATGCGGAGCAAGGGCGGACAAAGCCGCCGCGCCGGAGTATTTCAGCAGACTACGGCGGTTCAGATGAACTTTGATCATTGAGCCCGCGCCTTCAGGGCCTGTTCCTTGGCAGGATCGATCCACCAGGAGAACGGATCGATGCCAATATAATCCGGTTGCTTCTCAGGCATCCCAAACTTGTTCCAATAGGCAACCTTGACCTTGTCATCGTACCACTGCGGAACAACATAGTAGTTCCACAGCAGAACCCGGTCGAGCGCATGGGTTGCTGCCACAAGCTCCTCGCGATCCTTGGCAAAGATCACCCTGTCGATCAGCGTGTCTATGGCCGGATTTTTGATACCCATATAATTGCGTCCGCCAGGCATATCGGCGGTACTGGATCCCCAGAAATCGCGCTGCTCGTTCCCCGGCGACAGAGTTTGTCCGATTCCGGCGATCGCCATTACGTCATAATCATAATCATTGACCCTGGCCGCATATTGGGCTGCATCGACAGCACGTATCTGCGCATCTATGCCAAGTTTGCGCAGATTGGTCATGAAGGGTCCGATCGTCCGTTCGTCGCCCGGATCATCCGCCAGAAATTCGATGGTTAGGGGTTGGCCAGTCGCTGTATTGATGAGCTTTCCATTTTTCTGATCATAACCAGCTTCCCGCAATAGCGAGGCGGCCTTGCGTAGATTGTCGCGTTGTGCCTGCGGCGTGTCAGAAACCGGGTTCTTGAACGCCTCATTGAAAACCCCTTCCGGTACCTTACCTTTGACCGCCTGAAGTATCTCCAGTTCTTTGCCTGTCGGGAGGCCGCTTGATGCCAGTTCCGTGCCGGAGAAATAGCTGTCTATGCGCTTGTATTGACCGAAAAATACATTTTTGCTCATGGATTCAAAATCAAAGGCAAAATTCAAGGCTTCGCGTACCTTAATATCCTTGAACTTGTCGCGACGCGTATTCAGGAGAAATCCTTGCATGCGGCCAGACGAGCGCTGAGGATACACGGCCTTGATGACATCCCCTCTGGTGAATGCCGGGAAGTCGTAGCCGCGCATCCAGCGGCCAATACTCGGCTCGCCGCGGTAATCCTGGAATCCGCCCTTCTTGAAGGCTTCCCACATTGCGTTTGCGTCGCGGAAATATTCATAGCGAATACGATCGAAATTGTTGCGCCCGACATTGGTGGGAAGATCCTTGCCCCAGTAATCGGGCACCCGGCTCCATACGATGGTTTTGCCGAAGTCGACGCTTTCGATTTTATAAGCCGCTGAGCCCAGAGGGATTTCCGTCGTGGGCTTTGTGATGTCACGTGGCTTGCCGGATTGATCGGTGCTTTCCCACCAGTGTTTTGGCAACACGGGAAACTCGCCGACGATGCCGGGCAATTCACGGTTGCCGCCGCTCGCAAACGTGAAGGTAACCTCTCGGTCCCCGGTCTTCTCGGCCTTTGTCACGTCATGATAATACTTGTTGTAAATCGGGCTCTGCGCCTTCAGAGTGTCGAACGACCAGATGACGTCATCGACGGTGATGGGCAGCCCATCATGCCATTTTGCAGCCGGGTTGAGACGGAATTTCACCCAGGAAAAATCATCGGGGTAAGCAACCGCTTCTGCGAGAAGTCCGTAATTTGTTGCTGGTTCGTCAAGCGCACGGCTGAGAAGTGTATCGTAGAGGTATCCACCCAGGATAGTTCCGCCGGGAAGCCCTGCTGCCGATGTTCCCTGAACAACAAAGGGATTGAGACTGTCAAATGAACCCTGAGCGATTTGATTCAGCGTTCCGCCTTTCGGCGCATCGGGATTTACAAAATCAAAATGCTTGAAGTCCGGCCCGTATTTCGGCTTGCCCAGAGCGCTGACCGCCGTCCGCCACTCTGTTTCCGCAGCCCGTGCGTTCGATAGGGGGATCGCGGCTGTCATGGCAAGGAGGGCGAGGCTGGTCAGGAACGGGCGGAAGTGCAAATCAGGTCTCCACGGTTTCTCTTTTTTGGGCAGTCTAAGAGAAAATGCGGCGGAGAACAGGCCTTCGGCAAAAAAACACGCAGTCTTGATGCAGATACGAAAAAGCCGGGCACTGGGCCCGGCCTTTTCTGGGAATGGGCAACCGAGCTTACTTGGTCGGTGCGGGCGCTGCACCATCGGCAGGCTTAGCCGCATCCGCGGGCTTGTCGCCGGCGGCAGGGGCTGCGTCAGCAGCGGGAAGCGGCTTGGGGCTGTCGGAAAGCGTGCGCAGATAAGCGATCAGGTCCGCGCGCTCATTGTCCTTCTTGTCACCGGCAAAGCCCATGGCCGTGCCTTTGATATAGCCCTTCGGCGATGTCAGGAAGTGATTGAGGTGATCGAACGTCCAGAGTTCCTTGCCGCCCTTGGAGAAATCCTTGATGGCGCCGGAATAGCTGAAGCCTTCATGTGTGGCGATAGGACGGTCGACGATGTCCCACAGGTTCGGGCCGACCTTGTTGGCGCCGCCCTTTTCGCCGGTGTGGCAGGCCTGGCAGCGCTTGAAGATAGCTTCGCCGCGTGTTGCATCCGCCGATGCGAGCAGGGTCGCGATCGGTACGGCCGCAGCCGCTGCGGCTGGCGCGCCAGCTTCACCTTCCCCGCCGGCTTCGGCAGCCTGGATGATAAAGCCGGGTTTTTCGGGCGCACGGGAATCAAATACGAAATCCGAATGGATGCCCGCTGTCATGACAACGAAAACTGTTGCCAGGAACGCCATGGCATATTTGTTGAATGCGCTCGAATCCATTGTCGATCATTGCTCCTCTTGCGGAGGTTCTCATTATCTGGTCAATGCAGACCGCTGCATTACTTGACGAGAGTCCCCTCGTGATCGCGCGGAAACTAGGTCTTTTGCTCAAGACTTGCAACACATATAAGGGCAGTTCTGCCTGAGACTTTTTGACACCGTAGGGTGCTTGTGACGATGAAAATATTGACCCTGATTCCCGCCCGCATGGCCTCCACGCGCCTTCCCGGCAAGCCATTGGCCGATATTGCCGGCAAGCCGATGATCGTGCATGTGGCTGAACGGGCCCTGGCGGCCGGTCTCGGCCGTGCCGTTGTTGCCACGGATAGCGCCGAAGTGAAGGCGGCAGTCGAGTTGCACGGACTTGAAGCCGTCATGACGCGCAGTGACCATGAATCGGGTTCGGACCGCATCTATGAAGCCTTGCTGGCGCTCGATCCGGAAGGCACTGTCGATGCCATCGTCAATGTCCAGGGCGACCTGCCGACCATTGATCCGGAATTGGTCAAACGCGCGCTTCTGCCGCTGCGCGAAGGCCCGGCCGATATCGCTACATTGTGTGTCGAGATCACCAGGGAAGATGAAAAGACCAATCCGAACGTGGTCAAGATCGTCGGCTCGGGCATCGGCACCGGGAAAATGCGCGCGCTCTACTTTACGCGTGCGACGGCTCCTTATGGCAATGGCCCGCTCTACCACCACATCGGTCTATATGCCTATCGCCGCGCCGCGCTGGAGCGATTCGTCAGACTTGGCCCGTCGCCGCTCGAACAGCGCGAACGGCTGGAACAGCTGCGCGCACTAGAAGCCGGCATGCGCATCGATGTCGAGATCGTTGATTCGGTGCCGCTGGGTGTTGATACCCGCGAAGATCTTGAGCGGGCACGTGACATTCTTACTTCAATAAAGGGCAATTGATTATGGCCAAGACCAACCGCATCTCCTTTCAAGGCGAACCGGGTGCCAATTCCGACACCGCATGCCGGAACATGTTTCCGCACATGGAGCCGTTGCCATGCCCGACCTTTGAGGATGCGTTCAACGCGGTTGAAAGCGGGGCGGCTGATCTTGCGATGATCCCGATCGAGAACACGATCGCCGGACGCGTGGCGGATATCCACCACCTCTTGCCGGAATCGCGCCTGCACATTGTCGGCGAATATTTTCTGCCGATCCATTTCCAGCTGATGGTTCTTCCGGGCACCAAGCGCAGCGAGATCGTCACGGTTCACAGCCATATCCATGCACTGGGCCAATGCCGCAAATATATCCGCAAGAATGGCTGGAAGCCGGTCATTGCCGGGGATACGGCGGGTGCCGCGCGGCTCGTCTCCGATGTCAAGGACAGGACGATGGCGGCGCTGGCGCCGCGGCTCGCCTCCAGTCTCTATGGTCTCGATATCTTGGAAGAGGATGTCGAGGATACGGAAAACAACGTCACGCGCTTCGTCGTTCTGAACAAGACGAAAAAGTGGGCGCCGCGCACATCCGACGAACTCATGATGACGACCTTCGTTTTTCGCGTGCGCAACGTTCCGGCGGCGCTCTACAAGGCGATGGGCGGCTTTGCCACCAATGGCGTCAACATGACCAAGCTGGAAAGCTATCAGATTGACGGCAAGTTCACCGCCACGCAGTTTTACGCCGATATTGAAGGGCATCCGGACGACAAGAACGTTGCCCATGCCCTGGAAGAACTGGAATTCTTCTCCAAGGAGGTGCGGATTCTCGGGGTCTATCCCGCCGATACGACATTCCGCAGCAGCCAGGGCGATGGTGAGTAGACTTCAAGTTTCACTTTCCACCCAGCTGCGGATCAGATGGGCAGCGATGGCGCCGGGTGGCGGCGTCATCAATCCTTCCGGATGCGTCCGGTCGAGCATCAGGGCCACTTCATCGCGTGTGAACCAGCGGCCCGCCTCCAGCTCCGCCTTGTCGAGGGTGTAATCGTCGGACAAAGCCTCCGCATGGCAGCCGATCATCAGCGAATAGGGGAAGGGCCAGGGCTGCGATGCATGATAGACCACCCGGCCGATAGGCAGGTTGGTTTCTTCCAGCGTCTCGCGCCGCACGGCATTTTCGATGGTTTCCCCCGGTTCAATGAACCCGGCAAGGCAGGAATACATACCCGGACCGAAATGGGGGCCACGTGCCAAAAGACATTTGTCGCCGCGCACCACCATCATGATGGCAACCGGATCTGTGCGCGGAAAATGCTGGGCGTCGCAATGCGGGCAAGTGCGCCGGTACCCGCCATCCCGCATCACCGTTTCCGTTCCGCAGCGTCCGCAGAAACGGTGATTCTCATGCCATGTCAGCAGTGAAACGGCTTGCGCCATAGCGCCCAGCTGATCTTCGGGTATGAGGCCTTGCGTGTAGACTGGACGGTATTCAATGGCCTTGATTGCCTCGGGAAGCGCTGTCAGGTCAATGCCGCTCACAGCGGCGAGAACCGGCATATCCTCCTGCATTCCCAGATAGATTGTCCTGTTTGGATTGGGCAGCAGTGCTGCGGCGTCTTCAAGGGCGAAGAAAGCGTTGCCCATGCCGTTTCCCTGCGACACCAATATCTGGCCTTGCCCGATCAGCAGCATGCGCGCCCTTGCATCCGCAAGCGCGACCGTTACCACATCATCGCTGCGGTTTTCGGCGTGGCGGTTTATCCTGTTGCCGGCGAAGCCGACGAAACGGCTCGCTTCCGCTTCCGGAACATCGTAAAGGCGAAATGACATAAGTGGGCTCCAGAAGGCGGGTCCGGAATGGGACTGGTGGTGATGCTGATTAGATAGCGTTGAGAATGGCGCTCGCAAAGTCCCGTGCATCTTTTTCGCCGTAGGGTTCGCGCGTGCCATAGCCCCAGACGGGACCGGGCCATGCCGGATCTCCGGTGTTGCGGGCGATGATATGCAAGTGCAGCTGCCGGACGATATTGCCGAGAGCTCCGGTGTTGATCTTTTCGCAATTGACGACAGCCTTGAGCGCCTGTGCGGCAATGCCCGATTCAAAGACAAGCATTGTCTGATCGAGGGGGGTAAGGTCGTGGATCTCGCTGATATCAGCCCTTTGCGGCACGAGAATGAGCCAAGGCCACCGCCGGTCATTCATCAGGCGCAGATCGCAAAGGCCCAGCCTTGCAATGGGAATCGTATCGGCTGCAAGTTTGCTATCGAGTATGAACGTCATGATTTGCAACAATTAGCAGTTTTTTTGTCGTCCCGCTTGCTTTTTGCGCAAAGATTGCCGATATGAGCCTCGGGAGGTTGGTGGTGGACGAGCCACTCGCCAACCGGGTCAGGTCCGGAAGGAAGCAGCCCCAACGAGCCAGGCACGGGTCGCCGTGCCAGCCTCCCACCTTTATCCTCTTTAAAGCCGTGATCCGGCATTGACGCTGCGGTGTGCAGCGGTACAAACTTGCCCGGTGGAACGAATTCGACATTCGCCCCCCGTTTGACATCACGCGGAACATGCGACTGTCAGAATCGGACCACTGGCGCCATGAAGAGCAATGCAGGAGCGGAATCAATCGGGATGGACACCAAAACGGCAGATAGCGCCTATCGCGTGCTCGCCCGCAAATATCGCCCGCAGAATTTCGACGATCTGGTCGGTCAGGAGCCGATGGTCCGGACCCTGACCAATGCGTTCGAGACTGGCCGCATCGCGCAGGCTTGGATGCTGACTGGTGTCCGGGGGGTGGGCAAAACCACCACGGCGCGCATTCTGGCCCGTGCCCTCAATTACAAGACAGCGGAAATCGACAGGCCGACGATCGACCTGTCTGTTCCCGGTGAACATTGCCAGGCGATCATGGAAGGCCGCCATGTCGATGTCATCGAGATGGATGCCGCCTCGCATACGGGTATCGATGATATCCGTGAAATCATTGAGCAGGTTCGTTATCGCCCGGTTTCGGCCCGGTATAAAGTCTATATCATCGACGAAGTGCACATGCTGTCCAATCAGGCTTTCAACGGCCTGTTGAAAACATTGGAAGAGCCGCCGCCGCACGTCAAATTCATCTTCGCCACCACCGAAATCCGCAAAGTTCCGATCACGGTGCTGTCGCGCTGCCAGCGTTTTGACCTGCGCCGCATCGATGCAAACATGCTGACGGCGTTGCTGAAGAAAATTGCCGACAAGGAGAGCATTACGGTTGATGCCGCATCCCTGGCGATGATCGCCCGCGCGGGCGAAGGCTCGGCGCGCGATTCCCTGTCGATCTTTGATCAGGCAATCGCCCACGGTGCGGGCAATGTCGATGCCGAGACGGTGCGCTCCATGCTGGGGCTGGCGGATCGTGCCCGGATCATCGATCTTTTCGAGATGCTGATGCGCGGTGACGTGGCTTCCGCTTTGCGTGAGTTTCGCGCGCAGTATGATGTCGGGGCAGATCCCAGTGTTGTTCTGTCCGATCTTGCCGACTTCAACCATCTGGTGACGCGTATTCGCTTCACCCCGGATGTCGCGGACGACATTTCCCTGTCCGAGGATGAACGCCTGCGCGGACGGGATTATGCCGAAAAGCTTTCCATTCGAATTCTCTCCCGGACATGGCAGATGCTGCTGAAAGGCATTGCCGAGGTGGATGCGTCCAATCGCCCGGTTCAGGCCGCGGAAATGCTGTTGATCCGGCTGGCGCATGCAGCCGATTTGCCGACGCTGGATGAAGCGCTGAAATTGCTGGAAAACGGGGCGTCTTCGACAGGGCAAGCGCCGCGGAGCGATGGTCCACGCTCCGGCAATGGCGGCGGCGAGAGCATGAGCCGCGGTACTCCGGCGGATGCTGTGGCGCCCGTGCGCAGTTCCGTAACCTCCGGCGGTGGTGCCACCATGCGGCTGGTTGAGCAATCAGTACAGCCGGCACATGTTGTTCCGGTCCAGCCGGCTGCCGAGGAGCAGACGCCGGCTGTTCCCGTTACCAGCATCGCCGATATCGTGGCGCTCGCCGACAAGCAGCGCAACATGCAGTTCAAGATACTGGTCAAGAACTGCGTACGGCTCGTCAGCATCAAGCCGGGGCGGCTTGAGATCAATCTGACCGACGACGCGCCAAAAACGCTTTTGACAGACCTGTCGCAGAAGCTCAGTGAATGGACCGGCGCGCGCTGGATGGTATCCCTATCGCGGGAACAGGGCGGCCGGACCATCAATGAAACCGAAACGGCCCGGCGCGATTCCATGCTCAGCGACGCACGCGCCGATCCGGATGTCGCGGCGATCCTGTCGCGGTTCCCCGGTGCCAAGATTATCAATGTACGAATCGCAACACCTGCCGGGCAGGGAAATGGCGATCCGGATGGCATGGACGGGATCGGCTCCGGCGATGATACGCTGGCCCCCGTCGAAGAAGACGATTGATCAAAAGGAGTTTTTCCCATGCGTGACATTATGGGCATGATGAAACAGGCCAAGGAAATGCAGGGCAAGATGGCCGCCATGCAGGAAGAAATCGCGGCGCTGGAGGCCGAGGGCCACTCCGGTGGCGGTCTCGTCACGGTCAAGCTGTCCGGCAAGGGGGCACTGACATCGCTCAAGATTGATCCATCGCTCTTCAAGGAAGACGATGTGGAGATTCTTGAAGACCTGATCATCGCCGCCCATAACGAGGCAAAGGCCAAAGTTGAGGCCATCATGGCGGAAAAAACCCAGGCGCTGACAGCGGGCCTGCCGATACCGCCAGGTTTCAAGCTGCCTTTTTGAGAGCGGGTCTACAACTGCAAGCTTCTTGGAAAAGATGCGAGCGTGACTTATACTGCTCTTGGAGTGGGCGGCGAGCTTTCGCTCGCCACCCCTCCTCATTCGTGAAAATTGACCCGGACGGTCCATGACCAGCTCGTCCGGGTTTTCTTCACTATGAGGGTGATGCTAAACGGAAAAATCCGCATAGTTCACCTCCAAGTTCAAAGGCAAGGCTGTTGCCGCAGTCGGGTAGCCTATTCTCCCGATGCACCGGCTGGTACGGTGCTTCTGCTTCGCCTTCGAACTTTTGTGCTGTCCGGCGCTTGAGGCGATGATTGCTTCGTTTGTCGTCGGCAACAACGAATGCAGGGTTGTAAATTACGGTCCTCTTTTCCGCTTGAGTTGAGTTGCCGGTGCGTCTCCGATTCCCTATGGGCAAAATTTGCTTTAAACCGGCGGTATGTCGAAACGAATCGCCGGTCCCGAAATTGAACGCCTGATCCAGCTTCTGGCCAAAGTGCCGGGGCTCGGGCCGCGTTCTGCCCGCCGTGCGGCGCTGCATCTCATCAAGAAAAAAGAAGGGCTGTTGATCCCGCTGGGTTCCGCCATGCAGGACGCAGCCGACAAGGTGCGTATCTGTTCCACATGCGGCAATGTCGATACGTCTGATCCGTGCATGATCTGCACCGATCCGCGCCGCGAGCGGGCGACGCTGATTGTGGTCGAGGATGTTTCCGACCTTTGGGCACTCGAGCGGGCCGGGTCAATGAATGTCCGCTACCATGTGCTGGGCGGACGGTTGTCGCCGCTCGATGGTGTCGGCCCTGATGATCTCAACATCGGCAGTCTTGTCAGCCGCGTGGCGGAGGGTGAGATCAAGGAGGTCATTCTCGCCGTCAACGCGACGGTCGAGGGGCAGACGACCGCACACTACATCACCGACCAGCTCGCGGATTTCGACGTGCGTATCACGCGGCTGGCGCATGGCGTTCCCGTTGGCGGGGAACTTGACTATCTGGACGAGGGCACGCTGGCTGCTGCCCTGCGCGCGCGGACCTCTATATAGGGAGAAGGCTTTTGATCAGACGCTCGATGCGACTTGCCCTTACGGCGTTGATTGCAACCTTTCTCCATGTAACATCGGGGCTGGCCGCGTCAAAACCGGAAGTTGAAGCGCAGTTCCGGGCATGGCTTGCCAATGATCTTTGGCCCGAAGCCAAGGCTCAGGGTATTTCCAAGGCGGTTTTTGAGCAGGCTTTTTCCGGCGTCACCCTCAATTTCGATCTGCCCGATCTGGTGATGCCGGGTGAAAAACCACAGACACCCAAAGAGCAACGGCAATCGGAGTTCGGTTCACCCGGCAAATACTTCAATGACAAGACCGTCAACGCGGTGACATCGGGCGGCGCAGCGCGGGTTGGCCAATATGCCAAAATCCTCAAAGCGGTTGAAAGCAAATATGGCGTTCCGGGACCGATCGTTCTTGCCATATGGGGGCGCGAAAGTGGTTATGGCAGCGTCAAAATCCCCTACAACGCCTTTACCGTGCTCGGCACGAAAGCCTTTCTGGCAACGCGCAAGGACATGTTCCGCAAGGAGCTTTTAGCCGCGCTCCAGATCGTGGAGAAAGGCTATATCGACGTTGCAAGCATGAAAAGCTCGTGGGCTGGGGCACTCGGCCAACCGCAATTCATGCCGACATCCTATCTTGAGCACGCGGTGGATTTTGACGGCGACGGCAAGCGGGATATCTGGAATTCCGTTCCTGATACACTCGGTTCCATCGGTCATTATCTCGCGCAGTATGGGTGGCAGCGCGGCCGCGACTGGGGCTATGAAGTCAGCGTTCCGCAGAATGTCAGCTGCTCCCTGGAAGGCCCGGATCAGGGCAAGCCGTTCGCCGCATGGGCCAAGCTTGGTATTGCCCGCGTCAACGGCAAGCCGTTTCCGGCCAGTGAAACCAATCGCGAGGGCTTTCTGCTGATGCCGGCCGGGCGCCATGGTCCGGCTTTTGTGGTCACCAAGAATTTCTATGTGATCAAGGAATACAATATGAGCGATCTCTACGCGCTGTTCATCGGGCATGTGGGAGACCGCATTGGCAATGGTGCGAAGGGTTTTTCCGCCGGCTGGGGCGATGTCGGCGGCCTCTATCGCTCGGACATTGCCGGGTTGCAGAAGGTGCTGGAAAAGAAGGGTTATGACGCTGGGGGAGCCGACGGCTTTCCGGGCTTCAAGACGCGGCGTTCCATCGGTGATTGGCAAATGAAACAGGGCCTGCCTGCCACCTGCTTCCCCGACAAAGATCTCGTCAAGGCGATACGCTGAATGCCGAGGCAATATCAATCAGGTGTCTGAGCGCCGGTAACGGGTCATCGCGGCGCCAGACAAGCCCGGTCTCGATCCGTGGCGGCGTGCGTGACAGTTTCAGGTAACGCACTCCGGTCCGGCCAAGATTCTGCAGCGATTCCGGCACGAGTGCGATTCCCATCCCCGCGGAGACCAGGCTGATGATTGTTTGCATCTGGATGGCTTCCTGCCCGATGCATGGGACTGCACCATTGCCGGCATAATAGCCGGTGATCAGGTCGTGAAAGGCCGGTGCACTGCGGCGGGGAAAGATAATCAAAGGCTCCGATAGCGCGCCTTTGATGTCGAGCACTCCGCTGGACAGATCAAACCTGCCTGATGCCGCCCATTCCTCCGGCACGGCAGCGACAAGTTCCTCCTGAAGTAATGACAGATAGGCGAGAGACGCGTGCAGGCTGGCGCGTGACGGCGGAATGATCAAGCCGGCGTGAATGTTCCCATTCAGAAGTGCTTCGATCTGCACGTCGCTGGTTGCCTCCTGCAGGGCGATCTGCACATCGGGATAGCCCGTCTTGTAACGGCCGAGCAGTGCCGGCAGCAGGCTGTAATCGGCTGTGCTGACGAAAGCGAGTTTCAAGCTGCCCATGGTGCCCCGCGCCAGTTGCCGGGCAATGCCGGGAAGCGCGCCTGCGTCGTCCAGAACCTTGCGTACATGGTCCAGCCATTGGATGCCCGCAGGTGTCAGTGCGACGCTGCGCTTGGTGCGCGTGAACAATTCGACGCCAATTTCCTCTTCAAGCGCGAGTATGGTCTGGCTGAGGGGCGGTTGAGTCATGTTGAGCCGCGCCGCAGCTCTCCCGAAATGCAGTTCTTCAGCAACAGTGATAAAGTAGCGCAGCTGGCGCAGATCCATATCGTATCTCTAATATGAAATACGACCTAATCAAGCATGAATTATATATTTCACACATGTTTGGAAACGCTCTAAACAGAAGGCAATCCGGTCTTGAACCCAATGTCTTAGTGGAGAAACAGCCATGGCGGTCAATGAACGCTCAAAACACATCACGCAGGGAATAGCGCGCTCGCCCAACCGGGCCATGTATTATGCGCTGGGCTATGAGAAGGCGGATTTCGACAAGCCGATGATTGGCATTGCCAATGGCCATTCCACCATCACACCTTGCAATGCCGGCTTGCAGCCGCTCGCCGACGCGGCGGTTGCGGCGGTCAAGGCAGCGGGCGGCAATCCGCAAATTTTTGGCACGCCGACCATCTCCGATGGAATGGCGATGGGCACGGAGGGCATGAAATACTCGCTCATCTCGCGCGAGGTAATCGCCGATTGCATTGAGACATGCGTCAATGGTCAATGGATGGACGGCGTTCTGGTGCTGGGCGGCTGCGACAAGAACATGCCCGGCGGCATGATGGCCATTGCCCGGACCAATGTTCCGGCAATCTATGTCTATGGCGGCACGATCAAACCGGGCAAGTGGAAAGGAAAGGATCTTTCCATCGTCTCGTCGTTCGAAGCCGTGGGGTCTTTCATGGCTGGCAAGATGAGCCAGGAAGATTTTGAAGGCATCGAGCGGCATGCCTGCCCCTCCACCGGTTCCTGTGGCGGCATGTATACCGCCAACACCATGAGTTCCTCGTTCGAGGCGTTGGGCATGTCGTTGATGTCCTCGTCGACCATGGCCAATCCGGATGCCGAAAAGGCGGACAGCACGGCCGAATCCGCCCGCGTCCTCGTTGAGGCCGTACGCCGGGGTATCCGCCCGCGGGACATCATCACCCGCAATTCCATCGAAAATGCCGTTTCGCTGATCATGGCCACGGGCGGGTCGACCAATGGCGTTCTGCATTTTCTGGCCATCGCCCATGCGGCGGAAGTCGAATGGACGCTGGATGATTTCGAGCGCGTGCGCCGCAGGGTTCCGGTGATCTGCAACCTTCGGCCATCCGGCCAGTACATGGCCGTGGATCTGCATCAGGTCGGCGGCATCCCGCAGGTCCTGAAAATTCTGCTCAATGCCGGTTTGCTGCACGGTGACTGCCTGACGATCACCGGCCGGACCATTGCCGAGGAGCTGACTCACATTCCCGATGCTCCGCCTGCCAATCAGAATATCATCAGGCCGATCGACAAGGCTCTCTACAAGGAGGGACATCTGGCTATCCTCAGGGGCAATCTGGCGACGGGTGGCGCTGTCGCCAAGATCACCGGTCTTAAAAATCCCGTTATCCAGGGCCCCGCACGGGTGTTCGATGACGAGCAGTCTGCGATGGATGCCATCCTCTCGGATAAGATCAGGCCGGGCGATGTGGTGGTCCTGCGTTACCTCGGCCCCAAGGGTGGTCCCGGCATGCCGGAGATGCTGGCGCCGACATCGGCAATCATCGGACGCGGTCTGGGTGAAAGCGTCGGGCTCATCACCGACGGACGGTTCTCGGGCGGAACATGGGGCATGGTTGTCGGCCATGTCACGCCGGAAGCCTTCGAGGGCGGCGCAATTGCCCTCGTCAGGGAGGGCGATACGATTACCATCGATGCCCACAAGCAGCTGCTGCAGCTTGAAGTCAGCGATGCCGAACTGGAAGAGCGCCGCAAGGCATGGCGGCAACCAGCTCCTCGCTATACACGCGGTGTGCTGGCCAAATTTGCCAAGCTGGCGAAATCCGCCAGTGAAGGAGCCGTCACGGGTTAGAGGATGGCTCTTGCCATTGTCGCGATGGCAAAAACAGTCTGTCAAAGCATGGGTGGTATGAATGCCACCCATGAAATGCGATCCTGACGCGCAGTCGAATAGTCAGGAAATCAGCACATGCCAGCCTTGGTGAATGGACAATGGATCAAGGGCG
This sequence comes from Phyllobacterium sp. 22229, assembly GCF_052056495.1. Taxonomy (NCBI): domain Bacteria; kingdom Pseudomonadati; phylum Pseudomonadota; class Alphaproteobacteria; order Hyphomicrobiales; family Phyllobacteriaceae; genus Phyllobacterium; species Phyllobacterium sp. 22229. Next base: position 13,282 of record NZ_JBQEPA010000020.1, on the reverse strand, counting down.
AAGTTGCCGCCAGTGAAATGAAAAACGGGGCGTTCCACCGCGAACCGACCCGGTTTCGCAACTGGATTACGGCAGATGGCGTGCTCGACAAGGAGGGGACGCCGACCTTCAAGGCAGAGGCCGGTCGCTACCAGCTCTTTGTTTCCTATCTCTGTCCCTGGGCTTCGCGGACGCTGATCTTTCGTCATCTCAAGGGGCTGGAAAATATCATCAGCATTGCGGTTGCCGAGCCCGCGCTCGGTGAGAACGGCTGGACATTCACCAATCTCGTTGATGCCGGGCAAAAAGCGCCGCCGGTCCATTACCTGCATCAGCTCTACACCGCCAGCCTTGCGACCTATACGGGCAAGGTTTCGGTACCGGTGCTGTGGGACCGCCAGGAGGGACAGATCGTCAACAACGAGTCCGCCGATATCATCCGCATTCTGAACAGTGCCTTTGATGGGCTGACCGGTGACAGAAGAGACTTTTATCCCGAAAGCCTGCGGCCAGAGATCGAGCGGTGGAACGGCCTCATCTATGACAATATCAACAACGGCGTCTACCGCGCCGGTTTTGCAAAATCACAGGCAAGCTATGACGAAGCCGTGCGCGATGTCTTTGCGGCGCTTGACCGCGTGGAAATGCATCTGGCCGATCATCGTTATCTGGCGGGGCACTACCTGACCGAGGCCGACTGGCGGCTGTTTGTCACGCTCGTCCGGTTTGATGCCGCCTATAACGGCGTTTTCAAATGCAACATCCGGCGGCTCGAGGACTATCATCATCTCTCGCACTATCTGCGTGAACTCTATCAGTTTGAAAACGTGCGCGAGACAGTGAAAATCGATCATATCAAGGCGGGGTATTATTCCATCGCTTCGGTCAATCCGACGGGTATTGTGCCTGCTGGTCCATTGATTGACTTCGACCGGCCGCATGATCGCGAGCGCCTGACGGGCAAGGGTATTGCCATGCGTTAGCCCGTCGAAAGACAGAACTCAAAACAACAAAGCCCGATGGCCGGATGGAAATGTCCGGCCATCGGGCTTTTTGCATTGCAGCACAATTTTCCTTGTTTTCCGGCTTGTCAGGAATACCCATATGTGAAAATAATATTTACAAAAGAAGATGGTGGAGGAGTGGGCCATGGACAATACTGATCTGCCGCTTGCCGGCCTGCTCGTCGTTGATATGAGCCAATTCCTGTCAGGCCCCTATGCCTCGCTGCGCCTGATGGACCTCGGCGCGCGTGTCATCAAGATCGAGCGCCCCGACGGCGGCGACCTTTCGCGCCGGCTTTATCTGAGTGATACCGAAATCGGCGGCGACTCAACGATTTTTCATGCGATCAACCGTGCCAAGGAAAGTCTCGCGATCGATCTGAAAAGTGCGAGCGACCTTGCGTCCCTGCGAACATTGCTCGGCAAGGCCGATGTTCTGATCCAGAATTTCCGCCCCGGTGTCATCAAGCGACTGGGACTGGACTACGACGCGGTGAAGGCCATCAATCCGCGGCTGGTCTATGCCAGCATCAGCGGCTACGGCGAGGAGGGCCCCTGGGTGGGCCGTCCCGGGCAGGATCTGCTGGCGCAATCGCGCTCGGGCCTGATGTGGCTGAACGGCGATGAAAGCCAGGGGCCTGTACCATTCGGGCTTGCGGTTGCGGACATGCTGGCGGGTGCCGCTACGGTTCAGGGCGTTCTCGCCGCTCTGGTCAGGCGCGGGATCAGCGGAACCGGCAGCCATATCGAAACGAGCTTGCTCGAATCGCTGATCGATTTCCAGTTCGAAGTGCTGACCACGCATCTGAATGACGGCCGCCGGCTGCCCAAGCGCTCCGATTTCCGCAGCGCCCATGCCTATCTCTCCGCGCCCTACGGTGTCTATCCGACCAAGGATAATTTTCTGGCGCTCGCCATGACGCCGCTGCCGAAGCTCGCCGATCTTCTCGGCCTGGATGAACTGGCACCCTATCGCGACACCCCTGCCAGCTGGTTCACCGCCCGGGATGAGATCAAGCGCATCATCGCCCAAAAGCTCGCCACCCAGCCGACGGAACACTGGCTCTCGATCCTCGAACCCGCCGATATCTGGTGCGCGAAAGTCCTGAACTGGGAAGAGCTGATGGCCAGCGAGGGTTTCAAGGTTCTCGATATGCTGCAAAGGGTGGAGCGGGCAGACAATGTTTCCATCCTCACGACGCGCTCTCCCATCCGGGTCAATGGCAAACGGGCAAAGTCGGACCGCGCCGCGCCGCGCATCGGTGAACACAGCGAGGCGATTCGCAAGGAGTTCGGCCTGTGAGCAGCATTACGTTGAAAGGCATGACGTGGAGCCACCCGCGCGGCTATGACCCCATGGTCGCCTGTTCGACGCTCTGGCGGGAGAAGACCGGCGTCACCGTTGAATGGGCCAAGCGCTCGCTGCAGGATTTCGAATCCTTTCCCGTGGAGGAACTGGCCCGAACCTATGATCTGATCGTCATCGATCATCCGCATGTCGGGCAGATTACCGCGGAGAACTGCCTCGCCCCGCTGGATGTTGCCGGCCGGGAGGCCGAGCGCCTCGCGCTGCTTGAGGGCAGCGTCGGGCAATCCTATCCGAGCTACCACTGGCAGGGACAGCAATGGGCGTTTCCGGTCGATACGGCAACGCAGGTTTGCGCCTGGCGCCCCGATCTCTTGGAGCAGTCGCCTGGCACCTGGGATGAAATGCTGGTTCTCGCCCGCGCAGGCAGGGTTCTTCTTCCGCTCCGGCCGCCGCATTCGCTCATGACCTTTTACACCTTAAGCGGAAACATGGGGACGCCCTGCGCCACGGCACCCGGAGACCTGATCGAACGGCAGCATGGTATTCGCGTTGTGGAAATGATGCGCGAGATCAGCGCTCTCGTTGATCCCGCCTGCTTCGAGATGGATCCGATTGCCGTGCTGGAACGGATGGCTGCAGCCGGGTCGGCGACTGCCTGCGCTCCGCTGATTTACGGCTACGTCAACTATGCCATTCCCGGGTTCCGGCCGCACTGTGTGGCCTTTGCCGATATGCCGGCGGCGGGCGGCAGCGGGCCGGCGGGCTCAGCGCTTGGCGGTACGGGTATTGCTGTTTCCGCTTTTTCCGAACACGGGCAAGCGGCTGTCGATTTTGCCTACTGGATTGCCAGCGGCGATGTTCAGCGCGGTCCCTATGCGCGAACGGGCGGACAACCTGGACATGCGGATGCGTGGGAAGACGCTGCGGTCAATGCAGCAGCGTCAAACTTCTACGCGGCAACGCGCCGGACATTGGAAGCCGCGTGGGTGCGCCCGCGCCACAATGGTTACATGGCGTTTCAGCAATCGGCGTCAGATCGCCTCAACGCGGGTTTGCGCGGTCACCATAGAGCGGAAACCATTATCGATGATCTCAACGATCAGTTCCGCCGGAGTTTCGGCGCGTAGCGTCAGCCCCTGCCGGCGCGCATCTGTCCGGAGCGGCCATAGTCGCTCGGGCAGATACCAATGCCGCGCTGGCATTCGGGAGGATTTTTTCCCGTAATTTCGGTTTCCCGCGGCGTCCACGTCGCATAAGTCGAGCCGCAGGCAGACAAAGCCAAGCCACTTAGGAGTGTCGCGATGGTGATGAATTTCATTCTATGACCTCGACCCAAACAACGAAGGTCACATCTGCCGCAAATGGGCCAGAATGTCAAAGCGGCACGGAGGACACCGGAGGGATTGCCTCAAGCGTACCGCTTTTCAGGCCGGGCATCCGCTCCGCTGACGTCCGGATGGGCATTGACTGCGGTGATCACCGCAAGAGCGGCGAGCGAGTTGACGCTGCGATTGCCGCGGTTGAATGCGGTCATCACGGTCTTGGCGATGATCCTGGCTTCTTCATCGCTGCTTGATTGCACAAGAAGGGTGGTGGCGGCCCCGTTGTAGGCCGCCTGCATCAGGTCCCAGTCGTCCTGTGAATAGGCTGGCTCTGGAGGATTTGTGAAAGGCATGGGGAATGGTCCTTTCCTGAATCGAATGAAATCCCGCTTGGGAAAAAGGCTAGCCCTTCAAATGCGGCATGGCAATTCGAAACGATTTGTTGCGCCTGTGGAAGAGCTTACCGCAGTGCAAACAGACAGGCAGCGGGTCCGAATATGGCAAATGCCGTCATGGGTATTGAGCCGGCTTCCACGGCCTGCGGGACGCTGGTCCGAAACCCGCTACATCGTGTTTTCAGCGTCTGTTCTGGCTTGGATATGGCGCGAAAGCCGGGACCACCTCTGGCTGAACCAGGGTGTGACAAGTGAAACCTTTTCAAAGTGTTGGCTGGAGAAAGACGGCTTGGTCTCCTCGAATGTCCAGACCTTGAAGTTCGTCAGCTGGTGCGGCCCGAATGTATAGATGAGAGGAATATCAGCCGCGTCCCGTCCACGGGCGACAACGATGCGGCCAATGCGGCGCTTGTTATGGCGTGCGTCGAATGTGTGCCATTTGCCGCCGAGGTATACCTCGAACCAGGCATTGAAATCCATGGGTGCGGGATCGGCGGGGACACCGATGTCGCCCATATATCCATTGACGTAACGGGCGGGGATGTTCATGCAGCGGCAGAAGGCAACAGCCAGATGCGCAAAGTCGCGGCAGACGCCAACCCGCTCTTCATGTGCCTGCGCGGCGGTTCGTGTAGCGCGGGCAAAGCCATAGCTGAATGTCAGGCGCTGATTTACGTAATCACAGATGGCCTGAACGCGTGTCCATCCCGGCTGCACCTGGCCGAAAAGGCTCCATGCCAGATTGCTGAGCTCGTCCGTTTCGCAGTAGCGGCTTGCTGACAGAAAAGCGAGGCACTCGGTCGGCAGCTTGTCGACGGTCAACTCCCGGGCGTCGCCGTCAATGGGATCCGGCAAGCCATCATCCCGCAGCACGGCGTCGTAATTCAACGAGAGATTTCCGGCAGGAGCCAGAAGCCGCAGGCAATTGTTGCCGAACAGATCGCGAAAATTCTCCAGCTTCACATCGGGTGTAACGATAGGGCCGCGCTCGCAAACAAGATCGGAAAGCCGGTCCGTCTCCAGATTCAGGTAGGTCGTCATGGGCGTTGGTTCGTTGCATTGAATAGCAATTTCATATCCGACACGGATCAGCATGGCGCATCCTTTTGGGGTTTTGAGGAGAACGCGACAATGACGGTTTGGGTTCCTGTCCGGCGAAAGAAAATATCGCGCGAGGATATCCCCGCGGGGTCCTTCAGCTTTTGTTGACCATAGGCCGGTAAAATCTGAAACGAATGCGCGCGAAGCCCGTTATGCCTGGAGAATGCCATCGTGAAAACCGGTGGATACCCGCAGGGCAGGCCGATTTGAGAATTGGTACGCGTCAGAAGGTGAATGCCGATCTTGCTCCAGAAATGGTTGGGAAGGGCTATGGCAGTAAAACACGGAATATCGCATCGACCTGTTGCCGCTGTTGTCCGCACGCAGATCGCGCGGCAGGAGTTCCGCAATGCGGTGCAGTCCTCCCATCCGTCTCAGGCCGACCGGGAACTCCCTGCCCAGTTCACAGAGTTGCTCAAACGCCTTGAAAAGGCCGAGAAACGCAAACGATAGCCTCCATATGACGGATGTTAGTTCCGGCTGACATCCTGCATGACCTTGCCCTGGGAGGCGAGATGCGGGTAACGGCCGTATTTTGCCGTATAGTTGACGAAGCTGCCAAAGGACAAGGCAAACGCCAGGAAGATGAAAAAGACGATGCCAAGACGCTGTACAAGCATGACGGATACCCCTGTGGAACTGGTGCAACACTATGCGGGGTAACCTGAACAGGCGCGGAACCTGTCGTTCATGCAGTGTTTCATTTTGTTAAAATTCTATGAAATTTTTGCCTGCACCGGGGGTGTCCCGGCTTCGCCTGCGATGCCGGCTGGAACCGCTGGGGCTGATTTTTTCACCGACCAGCGGTGATGCAGCCGTGCCAGCATCAGGTAGATAACCGGTGTCGTGTATAGTGTCAGAACCTGCGAAACGATAAGGCCGCCGACGATGGTGATGCCGAGGGGGCGGCGCAATTCCGTGCCAGGACCGGTAGCAATGATCAGCGGTATGGCGCCCATGATGGCGGCGAGCGTTGTCATCAGGATCGGCCGGAAGCGTTTGAGACACGCCTGATAAATGGCGTCCTCGGCCGATAGGCCGGAAACCCGTTCGCCGTGCAGCGCGAAATCCACCATCATGATGCCGTTCTTCTTGACGATGCCGATCAGAAGGATGATGCCGATGAAGGCGATCAGCGTCAGGTCCGTGCCCGTGACCACCAGTGCCAGCAGGGCGCCAAGCCCCGCAGACGGCAAGGTAGAGATGATGGTCAGCGGGTGGGCGAGGCTTTCATAGAGAATGCCCAGCACGATATAGACCGTCAGTAGCGCGGCCAGGATCAAGAGGGGCTGGCTGCCCGTGGACTGGGTGAGCGATGCCGCATCGCCGGCAAATTCCGCATGCAGCGAATCCGGAAGATGCATCTCCAGTACAGCCGACTGCACCGCGTTGTTGGCCTCTTCCAGGGAGGTCCCCAGAGCCAGATTGTAGGAAATGGTGACGGATGGAAACTGGCCCTGATGGTTGACGACGAGCGGCGCCAGTGTGCGCTCGATCTTGGCCACGCTGCTGAGCGGCACCTGAATTCCACCGGTTCCGGTGACATGCAGATTGGCGATCTGCGCGGGATCGCGCGCATAATCATTGTTTGCTTCGATCACCACCCGGTACTGGTTGCGCGCGGAATAGATGGTGGAAATCTGCCGTTGTGAAAAAGCGTTGTTGAGCGCGCTGTCTATATCGCCGATTGCAACCCCCATCCGGGCTGCGGCAACGCGGTCGATGGTGACGTTGGCCTGCAAGCCGTTCGGCTGGCGGTCGGTCGCAACGTCGGTCAGCCCCGGTTCCTGCTTCAGGCGGTCGAGTATCTTCGGCGCCCAGGTGACAAGCTCGTTGTAGTCGGCATCCCATAGGGTGAACTGATATTGCGACTGGGTGGAGCGGCCGCCGGCACGGATGTCGCCCGGCGAGAACAGGAACGTCGAAAGGCCGGCGACGGACGCAAGCGATTTGCGCATGCGGTCGATCACGACAGCGGTCGGGTCGCGCTGTTTCTCCGGCTTCAGTGAAATCAGCAACTGTCCGCGATTGACGCCGGAGGAAAAACCGCCGCCGCCCACCGAGGAGCCAACGCCGGCGACGGCAGGGTCCTGGCCCGCGATCTCCGCGGCCTGCCGTTGCAACAGCACCATAGCCGGATAGGAGATGTCGGTGGAGGCCTGGGTGCCGCCCATGATGAAACCGGTATCGTCCTGCGGGAAGAAGCCTTTTGGAACCTTGACGTAGAGAAAGACCGTGATGGCCACGCATGCAAAAATCACGAGAACAGCCAGGACCCGGTGATAGAGAACACTCTTCAGTGTGCGGCCGTAGAAGCCGATGACCGCGTCCAGCGTGCCTTCGACAATACGGCCGAAAACGCCCGGGCGCGCGTCGGTGTCATGGGGTTTCAGCCTGTGCCCGCAGATCATGGGCGTGACGGTCAGCGATACCACGGTTGAAACCGCAATGGTGAATGCAAGCGTCAGCGAGAACGTCTGGAAGAAACGGCCGACAATGCCGCCCATGAAGAACAGGGGAATGAAGGCGGCAAGCAATGACAGGCTGATGGAGACAACGGTGAACCCGATCTGCCGCGCGCCCTCCAGTGCCGCGCGCATCGGCTTCATGCCTGCTTCCAGATTGGCATAGATGTTTTCAATCATCACGATGGCATCGTCGACAACGAACCCGACGGATACGGCCAGCGCCATCAGGGAAAGATTGTCGATGGACAGGCCCCAGGCCCACATGGCGGCAAACGTGCCGGCCAGCGACAAGGGCACGGTCACACCTGCCGCAAAGGTCGGTGTGGCGCGCCGCAGGAAAACCATGACGACAGCCATCACCAGGCAGATGGTGGCCAGCAGGGTCCACTGCATGTCGTTCACGCTGGCATGGATGGTCGTGGTGCGATCCGAGAGGACGGCGATGTCGATGCCGGGGGGGATCAGCCGTTTCAGATCGGGCAGCAGTGTCTTTACCGCATCGACGGTGGTGATGACATTGGCGTTGGCCTGTTTTGTGATGTTGAGAAGCACCGACGGCTTGCCGTTATACCAGGCATCCGAACGGCTGTTTCTGACCCCCTGGTCGACAGTGGCGATATCGGAAAGGCGCACGGCGGTTCCGTCACCGCTGCGGATAATAATACGGCCGTATTCCCCCGGTGTTTTCAATTGTGCATTGGTGCCGATCGAGAAGGCAAAATCGGTGCCGTCGATTGAGCCGACCGGCTCGGCCACATTGGCATTGGTGATCGCCGTGCGCACATTGTCGAGTGACATGCCCATGGCGGCGAGCCGGTCGGGATCGAGGCGGATACGCACGGCGGGCTGATCAGCGCCGCTGGCCGTCACTTCGCCGACGCCGTCGACTTGCGAAATGCGCTGGACGATAACCGTGTCCGCCGCATCGTAGATGGCGCTGGGCGCGATCGTATCCGACGTCAGCGCCAGAATGAGCACGGGAGCGGCGGCCGGGTTGACCTTGCGGAAACTGGGCAGCGTCGGCAGGTCGGACGGCAAGTCGGTTGCCGCCGCATTGAGCGCGGCCTGCACATCCTGTGCCGCACCATCAACATCGCGCGACAGGTCGAACTGGACTGTAATGTTGGTCGATCCGAGCGAGCTGACCGAGGTCAGTTCGGTGACGCCGGCGATGGAGCCAAGGCGCCGTTCCAGCGGGGCGGCGACGCTGGCGGCCATTGTCGCAGGATCGGCGCCGGGACGGCTGGCCGACACGCGGATGGTGGGCAGGTCGACCGAAGGCAGGCTGGCGACCGGCAGAAAGCCATAGGCGACAATCCCGAGGATCAGCAGGCCCAGCGCCAGAAGCGTGGTTCCAACAGGTCTGCGGATGAACGGGTCGGAAATGTTCATAGGGCGCCGTCCGTTTCGGGGGCAGGCGTGCCGGTCGGCCGTCCGATGATGCGGCTGCGCAGCCGTTCGAAACCGAGATAGATGACGGGCGTTGTATACAACGTCAGAAGCTGGCTGAGGACGAGGCCGCCAATGATGCTGATGCCAAGCGGGATTCGCAACTCCGATCCTGTGCCCTGGGCCAGTGCCAGCGGCAGGGCACCAAAGAGCGCCGCGAGCGTCGTCATCATGATCGGGCGGAAACGCAGGATCGAGGCTTTGACAATCGCCGTGCGCGGGTCCAGTCCTTCGGTTCGCTCGGCTTCCAGGGCAAAGTCGATCATCATGATCGCGTTCTTCTTGACGATACCCATCAGAAGCACGATGCCGATGAGCGCGATGATGGACAGATCCTGGCCAAACAGCATCAGTGCAACCAATGCCCCGACACCCGCCGAAGGCAGTGTCGACAGGATGGTAATCGGATGGATGGCGCTCTCGTAGAGCACGCCAAGCACGATGTAGATCGTGACAATGGCCGCAAGGATCAGCCATGGCTCACCCGCCAGAGAACTGGCAAACTCAGCGGCATCGCCGGAATATTGCCCGCGGATGGAATCGGGCAGGGCGATTGCCTTTTGCGCCGATTGGATCGCGGTGACGGCATGGCTGAGCGATGCGCCCGGAGCAAGGTCGAAACTGACCGTGACAGCAGGAAACTGCTCGTCATGGCCGATGACGAGGGGCGCCGTTGTGAACGAGGCGGTGGCAAATGCACTGAGCTGCACCTGTGTACCGCCCGCACCGCTGACGTAAAGCTTGTCCAGCGATTTTGGGTCTGCCTGATATTGCGGCGAGGCCTCGAGGATGATGCGGTATTGGTTGGCCTGTCCGTAAATGGTGCCGATCTGGCGCTGACCAAAGGCGTCATTGAGAGTGTCGCTGACCGCCTGCATCGACACGCCAAGCCGGGAGGCCGTTTCACGGTCGACATTGACGAAGATGCGCCCGCCGCCCATTTCGACTTCCGAAGCGACATTGATCAGGGACGGATCGCGCTGCAGTTCCGTTGCAAGCCGCTGCGCCCAGTTGACGACGGTCGCCGTATCCGTGCCGGTCAATGTGTACTGATAGGGCGCACGGCTGGTCCGGGTGCTGATGCGGATGTCCTGCACGCTCTGGAATGTGACCTGCACACCGGGAATGCCGGTGGTTTCGCCGCGCAGACGGTCGATGATCTGGGCCGCTGAATCAGACCGCTGATCCTGCGGTTTCAGCACGAGGCTGAGCGTGCCGGTGTTGGGCGTGAGATTGGTCGTGCTGGTTCCGACCACGGAAACAACACCCGCGACGTCGGGGTCGTGTTGCAGCCTGTCGGTGACGATTGCCTGGGTCCGCTTGATCGCCTCGAACGAGGTCGTCGGCTCGGTTTCGATGATGGCCGTTATCAGCCCCGTATCCTGCGAGGGCAGGAAGCCTTTGGGAATAATGACGTAAAGCGCAACGGTTGCCGCCAGGGTTATGGCCGTCAGCAGCAGCATGAGTTTGCTGCGGTCCAGCGCCCAGAGAAGGCTGCTGCGATAGCCCGCTATGATCCGGTCCATCCCGCGGTCGATGCCATGCAGAATGCCGCGGCGTTCGCCTTCACCCCTGCCGTGCAGAATGCGGGCGCACATCATCGGTGTCAGTGTCAGCGAAACCACCGCCGACACGACAACGGCGATCGTCAGCGTCAATGCAAATTCGCGGAACATGCGCCCGACAATGCCGGTCATGAACAGCAGGGGAATGAAGACGGCGATCAGCGAAACGGTCAGCGATATGATGGTGAAGCCGATCTCGCCCGCGCCCTTGAGCGCTGCGTCGAGGGGACCTTCGCCGTCCTCTATGTGACGCACGATATTCTCGATCATGACGATCGCGTCATCGACCACGAAACCGGTGCCGATGGTAAGGGCCATCAGGGAAAGATTATCCAGGCTGAATCCTGCAAACCACATCACGCCGAATGTCGCCACAAGCGACAGCGGCAGCGCAACACCCGCGATAATGGTGGCCCGGACGGTCCGCAGAAAGATGAAGACGACAAGAATGACCAGCGCGACGCTGATGGCAAGGGTCAGCTGCACGTCGTGGATCGAGGCGCGGATCGTATTGGTCCGGTCGTTGACCACATCCAGGGTGACACCCGCGGGCAGGGCCTGTTTGAGCCGTGGAATCTGTTGCAGCACGCGCGAGACCGTATCGATGACGTTGGCGCCCGGCTGGCGCATCACATCGATGACAACGGCAGGCTGCCCCTGATACCAGGCACCGACGCGGGCGTTCTCCAGCCCCTCGACGACCGTTGCCACGTCCTTGAGCAGGACGGGGGAGCCGTTCTTGTAGGTGACGATGATGGCGTTGTAGGTCTGCGGATCGACGATCTGGTCATTGGCAGAAATGGTATAGGACTGATGGGTGCCATCGAGCGCGCCTTTGGCACCGGCAACGCTGGCATTGGTGATCGCCGTCCGGATATCTTCGAGCGATATGCCATAGGAGGCAAGCCGCGGCAGGTCCGCCTGTATCCGCACCGCCGGCCGCACGCCGCCCTGGATATTCACATTGCCGACGCCGGTCACTTCGCTCAGGCGCTGCGCCATCATCGTGTCGGCAAAATCGCTGAGGTTGCGGATCGAATAGCTCGTCGAGCGCAAGGCGAGGGTGATGATCGGTGTATCAGCGGGATTCACCTTCGCATAGGTCGGCGGGTAGGGCAGGGTTCGCGGCAGCATGGAGCCGGCGGCGTTGATCGCGGCCTGCACGTCCTGCGCCGCTCCGTCGATATCCCGGTCGAGATCGAACTGGAGGGTGACCTGGCTGATGCCGAATGCGCTTGAGGATACCATCGATGAAAGCGAAGGAATCTGTCCCAGCTGCCGTTCAAGCGGAGCGGTGACGAGCGAAGCCATGGTGTCGGGATTGGCACCCGGCAGCTGTGTCGTCACCTGGATCGTCGGAAAGTCCACCTGCGGCAAGGGGGCAACCGGTAGCGCGAGATAGCCGAGGATGCCACCGAGCAGGACGGCAATCCCCAGCAGCGAGGTGGCTATCGGACGGTGGATGAAGGGGGTGGAAACACTCATTTCGCGGTTCCGTTGTCAGCCTCTTCGCCGTTTGCGCCAGCATTCTTCTGGTTGCGCCGTTTGTGTTGCCGTTCGCCGCTCTTGGGTGCACCCGCCGGTTGTTTGTCATCGGCCGCCGGTGTGCTGTCCGGTGCAGGCGCAGCCCCCTGATCTGCGGTGCTGGTCACCTGCACCTTGGCGCCATCCTGCAGCCGGGCAAAACCGGTGGTGACGACGCGGTCACCGGCTGCAACGCCATCGGCAATGACCGCCTGCACATCGTCCTGCTGCCCGACGGTAACTGGGCGCATGGCAACCGTATCGTCCGGCTGGAGCAGATAGACAAAGGTTCCCGACGGCCCGCGCTGCACCGCTGCAGTGGGGACGACAATCGCCCCGCCGAGTGTCTGGACAAGCAGGCGCGCATTGACGAATGCACCGGGCCAGAGAACCAGTTTGTCATTGGGGAAATTGGCCTTCAGTTTCACCGTTCCCGTGGCCGGATCGACCTGATTGTCGATGACGGCCAGCATGCCGTTGTCGATGACGGTTTTGCCATCACCGGAAATGGCTTGCACGGCCAATGTGCTGGCCGAACTTGCCCGGTTGATCTTGCTCAGTTGCTGCTGCGGAATCGCAAATTGCACCGATATCGGCTTGATCTGCGAAAGCGTGACGATTCCCGTTGCATCGGAGGTGCTGACAATATTGCCGATATCGACATTACGGATACCGGTGCGCCCGTCGATGGGAGCCCGGATGACCGTATAGTCCAGCGTTGCCTGCGCGCTCTCGATGGCAGCTTCGTCGGATTTGATCTGCGCTTCGTACTGCGCCACCAGGGCGCGCTGCGTGTCCGCCTGCTGCTGGGTACCGGCATTGGTCTGGGCAAGCTTCGTATAGCGTTCGAGATCCAGCTTGGCGTTGGTAAGGAGTGCCTGATCCTGTGCCTTTTTTGCCGTCGCCTGGTCGAACTGTGCCTTGTAGATCGCATCATCGATGCGGGCGAGCACATCGCCCGCCTTTACATCCTGGCCTTCCTGGAATTCGATGGCCGCCAGCTTGCCGCTGACCTGCGAGCGGACCACCACGGAGTTGAGAGGCCGCACCGATCCGACGCCATCGATATAGACGGGGACATCGGCGGATTTGGCTTGTGTCACCAGGACGGGCGTGGGGCCGAGGCTCTGTCCGCCGCCGCGCCGCGACCCGCCGCGGCGGCCATT
>NZ_JBQEPA010000019.1:0-114063 GCF_052056495.1 Phyllobacterium sp. 22229 | reverse complement strand
TTGGCATCCAGCCCCGCAAGCTCCGTCGTCACCGATGCCACGATCCCCGGCTTGTCTTCGCACGACAGGGTGAGGACGAAGCCGTGCGTATAGCCGGAGGACTGACGGGTAACGGGCGGGGTGGGGGACTGATGATCCATCGGTTCAAACTCCAGGAAGCTCTTTGAGAAAACGGTCCAGTTCGTCATGCGCAATTCCAACCATATGTTCGGCTGCCGGATAGTTTTTTGCGTGCACGTCTGCGACAAACTCGGAAAAGGCTGCGACCCTTTCCTGCTGCAGGCGGTCATATTCGTCGGAAAAGTTGCGATAGGTTTTGGCATGGCGCGGATAGTGGCCGCGGTTCGATCCAAGAACATCCTCGGCGAAAAGATATTGGGCGTCGCAACCGGCGCCAGCGCCCATGGAGATCATGAACAGGGACGTCCGCCCGGAAATGGCCGTGGCAACAGCCACCGGCACCACCTCGATTTCGGTGGCAAAGGCCCCGGCCTCTTCCAGCGCCTTGGTCTGGCGCCAGATATCGAGCGCGCTTTGCGCCGTCTTGCCGACAGCTTTGAAGCCGCCGGTCCAGGTCGCCTGTGACGGGATCAGGCCGACATGGCCGCAGACCGGAATGCCTTCATCGCGCATGCGCCGGACGGTTGACAGGCTGGCGGCGCAATAGACCGCATCGCCGCCTGCGCGCAGCGCGGCAAAGGCAGCGCGCAGGTAATCCTCCGCCGTGACGAAATCGCCGTATTCAAGGCCGGGAATGGCAAAGCAGGACGGCGCCGCATCGCGGAAGGCGGGCGAGAGCAGCGCCGGCGGCACGGACAGCATATCGACCCGCGCCCTTTCGGCGGCTTCCGCCTCCTCAAGCGTTTCGACCCGCAGCATGGTCAGCTGGCGGCGGCCCTTCATTGCGAGAATGTCCGCCACCGTGGGGCGTTTGCTGGTCATGGTGTCTCCGTCCGTTTCAGGCTGCGAGCAGCGATTTGAGTTTGACGTCCGGGGCAGCAAGACCTGCCGGATCGGGACAGGCACTGCGGGCAATCAGCATTTCCGCCAGCCTCATATCCCGGGCGATGCTGTTGCCGCGACCAATGCCGCTCGCGGCAACGAGGCGCCCGTCCGCCGCGAGGTGGAACAGGATGAACGCGCGCTCATCGAGATCGCGGCGGATGGTTTGGCTCGCCTCGTCGGCAAGCCCGGCCACTTGTAACCCCAGCTCATACTGATCGGACCAGAACCACGGAACGGCGCGATGCGGTTCCAAAAGCCCAAGCATGTTGCGGGCGGCGAGCGTGCCCTGTTCCTGCGCATTGCGCCACGCTTCCAGCCGCACCCGCCGCCCGCCATAGAGGGCAAGCGGAAAGGCGCAGCAATCGCCCGCGGCAAAAATATCCGGGTCACTCGTCTGCAGATGCGCATTGACGAGGATGCCGTTGGCGGTTTCAAGCCCGGCTACCTCGGCGAGGGCCGTTGCCGGTATTGCGCCGATGCCGATGACGGCGAGGTCCGCCTCAAGCTTTTCACCACCGGCAAGCGTCATGGTGACGCCGGTGTCCCGGTCAGTGATCGCTGCAATGGCAATGCCGCAGCGGATGAGGACACCTTCCTGCCGGTGGCGTTCCGCGATGACGGCGGCGATTTCCTCGGCTACGCCGCGCATCAGAATCCGCGCCTGGGTTTCGAGCACGGTCACCCCGGCGCCGCGCTGGCGCGCGCTGGCCGCCAGTTCAAGCCCGATAAAGCCGCCGCCGACAATGACAATGCGCGCGCCCGGCTGCAGGCGCGCCCGGATGGTCAGCGCATCGTCATAGCTGCGCAGACAGGTGCAATGCCTGCTTTGCGCCGCCAGCGGCAGCGGGCGGGGTACGGCACCCGTCGCGAGCAGCAGCTTGTCATAGGCGAGGCGATCGCCACCTGCAAAGATGATTTCTTTGGCTTTCCGGTCTATTCCAATGGCGGTCGTGCCACCAAGGAAGCGGATATCCTGCTCGGCGAACCGGTCATTCCCGGCGATGGTTCTGGCAAGGGGATGTTCCGGCGACGTCATCACGTCCTTGGACAGGGGCGGACGTTCGTAGGGAAGGTGCTTTTCCGCACCGATCAGCGTGACCGGCCCGTCATAGCCGTTCTCGCGCAAGGCGAAGGCGGCGCGGGCACCGCATTCGCCGCCGCCGACGATGACCATACCGGCGGCCATCGTCAGGAAGCCAGCTGGATGAGGACCTTGCCGGCCTCGACTTTCACCGGATAGGTCTTCAGGTTGACGCAGACTGGCGCACCCTTGGCCTGGCCGGTCTTGTAGTTGAACCGGCCATTGTGCTTGGGGCACTCGATGATGTCGTCCATGACGAGCCCGTCGGCCAGATGGATATGTTCGTGGGTGCAAAGCCCATCTGTTGCGAAGAATTCGTCATCGGGGCTGCGATAGATCGCAAACGTCCGGCCTTCATGATCGAAACGCATGACATCTTCCTCATCGATAGCATCGGCCGTGCAGGCCTCAATCCAGTCGCTCATGCTCTGTCCTCCCTTTGGCAAGAGCCGCGCAGGCCTTGCTCACTGGTCTTATTCGTAAGCCTGTTCTTACCAATTCTATTCCGCTGCGGCGCGGGCATCCTCGCCGTGGAATTCCTCGCGGTAGGGTTTCGCCGTCAGCGGCAATTCGCGCCTGAGGTAATAGTCCTCGTTGCGCAACTGGCGCAGAAAGGCGGGGATCATCTCGCGGTAGCCGTCGAGGATGGACGGATTGGGTGCGGGCAGGTCATGCCTGATCATGGCGTGCAGGCGCGGCAGCGCGTGGTAGGGCACCATGGGGAACATGTGATGCTCGACATGATAATTCATGTTCCAGTAGATGAAGCGGCTGACAGGGTTCATCAGCACCGTGCGGCTGTTGAGCCGGTGATCGACGACATTGTCGGCAAGCCCGCCATGCTGGAGCAAGCCGGTCAGGACATGGTGCCACGCACCATACAGGCGGGGCAGGCCGACCAGCATCAGCGGCAGGAGCGAGCCGGTATAAACAGCAAGGGCGATGACAACGGCATAGATTGCGAGCCAGATGCGGGCGAAGCGCACGGCCTTGTGCTGCTCCTGCGCGGGAATGAACGTCTTTTCCCCGGCACTGACAAACCCGGCGGCATTGCGCAACATATCCGTCATCGCATGCCAGACATCGAGAATGCCGAAGACATTCAGGATGAGGCGGACAAGATCAGGCGGACGCATGACGGCAATCTCCGGATCGCGGCCAACAATGACCGTGTCGGTGTGATGACGCGCATGGCTCCAGCGCCACGTCACCGGATTGCGCATGATCATGAAGCAGGCGATCTGATAGACCGCATCGTTCATCCAGCGGGTCTTGAAGGCGGTGCCGTGGCCGCATTCGTGCCAGCGCGAATCCGAGGCGGAGCCGTAGAGCACGCCATAGGCGAGAAAGACGGGGATGCACCAGACCGTGCCCCAAAGCAGAATGCCCAGCCCGGCAAGGACAACCATGCTGCCGAGCCAGATCGCCGTGTCGCGTATGGCAGGCCCGTCCTCGCGCTTCATCAGCTCTTTCATGGCCTTGCGCGGCACATCGGTGTGATACCATTCGGCGGCTGCCAGCCCGGTCTCCACGGCGCGCTGTGAATCGCGGCCAACGAGGCTGTAATCGCGTGATGCCGGCAATGCTGCGTCCATGGCAGGACCTCCCAATCCTTCGGCACACACGGTTCAAACACCTGAGGCCGATGCGGGAAGTGTAGCGGCGGGGGAGGTCATGCTCAATTCGCGATGATGAAATCCTATCAATCTCCATCATTGAATGATACGGTTTCATGATAGAATCTATCATTCGAGGCGATATGGCCAACAGACCGACAATTGCCGATCTTGCCCGGGTTTCCGGGGTCAGCGTGGCGACGGTGGACCGCGTGCTCAACAACCGCCTGCCCGTGCGCGAGGAAACGGCGCGGCGCGTCTATGACGCCGCCAACAGCATCGGCTATCACGCGGCGGGGCTGATCCGCCAGCGCATGCGGCAGGAACTGCCGGAATACAGGCTTGGTTTTCTCCTGCAGAAATCCGGCCAGCATTTCTACCAGGATTTCGCGCGGGAAATCGACCAGGCGGTGCATGCGGCGCCGCATTTCCGCGGCGTGCCCGTTGTCGACTTCTGCCCGTCGCTGGCGCCGGAGGATATTATCGTCAAGCTGCGGTCTCTGGCCGGGCGCACGCAGTCGGTCGCGCTCGTCGCGCCCGATCATCCGTCGATCACCGCCGTGATCGAAGACCTGAAGGCGAGGGGCATTGCCGTTTTCTCCCTGTTGTCCGATTTTGCCGCCGGTGTGCGCGAGGGCTATGTCGGCCTGAACAACCGCAAGGCGGGACGCACGGCGGCATGGATGATCGCCAAAACGGCGCGCCGTCCGGGCAAGGTGGCGATCTTTGTCGGCAGTCACCGGTTTCAGGGGCATGAGCTGCGGGAAATCGGCTTCCGCTCGTTTTTCCGCGAAGAAGCGCCCGAGTTTACCGTGCTCGATACGCTGATCAATCTGGAGACACGGCAGATCACGCACGAGGCGATGCTCAACCTTCTGGAACACCATCCGGACCTGGCGGGGTGTTATGTCGCCGGCGGCGGCATGGAAGGCGCGATCGCAGCCCTGCGCGAGAGCATTCTGCCGGAACCGCCGGTGATGATCTGCAATGAAATCACGCCGGAATCGCGCGCGGCGCTGGCCGATAAGGTCGTCACGATGGCTATTGCCACCCCGCTGCCGCGTCTCTGCCGCGAACTGGTGGAGCTGATGGGCCATGTCATCGAAACCGGCGCGGCCAACACGCCGGGGCAAACCTTTCTGCCCTTCGATATTTATCTGCCTGAAAACATCTGACGCGGACGAATCTATCAGAAATGATAGTTTCTGCAGCGTTGGGGTGATTGACTGGCAGCTGAATGGAACAGATGTTTCGCGCGGCGCTGGCATTGTGCTGGCATTTCATTCCTTGGAGGTTTTCCGATGAGCGCGACGCGTTCCGCACCGGTTTTTGCAATCAATCATATGGTCACACCGGCATTGCGGCCGCAGGCATTTTTCGAACTGGCGCGCGCCGTCGGTGTGCGGGACGTGGAAATCCGCAATGATCTCACCGGCAACGCCATCATCGACGGAACGCCTGCGGCGGATATTGGCGCGCAGGCGGCGGCGGCCGGGGTGAAGATCGCGACGATCAATGCGTTGCAGCGCTTCAATGAATGGACGCCCGAGCGCGAAAAGGAAGCCATTGAACTCGCCGATTATGCCAGGGATGCGGGAGCGGCAGCTCTCGTCCTGGTGCCGGTCAATGACGGGACCGGCCAGGAGGATGGTGCGCGGCAGGCCAATCTGCGTGCGGCGCTGACAGCGCTCAAGCCGATCCTGACGGCGCGGGGGCTTTTTGGATTTGTCGAACCGCTCGGCTTCGAAATCTGTTCATTGCGCTCAAAGCGCGAAGCGGTGGAGGCCATCGAAGCGGTTGGCGGGCAGGATACGTTCCGCATCGTCCATGATACGTTTCATCACCATCTCGCTGGGGAACCGGCGCTCTTTCCGCAATGGACCGGGCTGGTGCACATCTCGGGTGTCACCGATGCCGCTGTCTCGTTAAGCGACATGCGCGATTCGCATCGCGTCCTCGTCGATGGGCAGGATCGCCTCGGCAATACAGCGCAGATCCGGGCCTTGCTTGCCGGTGGTTATGCCGGTGTGTTTTCGTTTGAACCCTTCGCCGAGGAAGTGCAGCAGCTCGACGATCCGGCAGGGGCTTTGTCGGAGAGTATTGCGCTGATCAAATCCCAGCTGGCCTGACAGATCGAATGGTTCCAGTCACCGGCGGCCGGGAGAAATCCCGTCTGCCGGTGATTTGTTGTTTCCTGTCTCCAGCTGCGATTCTGCCGGACGATGGGAATATCGTATGCGCACCAAACGGATGCACAGCAGTGCAGTTTGTGCCCGCTCTATTCGTGGCGATGCCGTTGTGGCTTGATCGGCGGGAAACTTCCGCCTGCGGGCCGCTTTTGTGATCCCCGCGGTTGGAATCTTGCTTGACGCCCTCTTGAGAAAATGGAATAAATATTTCAGAAACTGGATGCGACGGTTTTTATATTCCGTATGACAAGTCCAGAAAAGTTTGCGCGGCGTTTCGCGCACTCTAGGGGCAGAGGCATCGCTGGCAGCAGGGGTTGCATGGCCACGATGCCGATGTTCGCGGAGCTTCCGGATCAGGACGGTGTGGCCGGGCACCATGTGGAGGAGACGAAATGAAAAAACTGATATTGAGCGTGGCTGTTACAGCCTTGATGAGCACGTCGGCATTGGCCGCCAATATTGGCGTGTCGATGGCGCAGTTCGACGACAACTTCCTGACGGTCCTGCGCAATGGCATGCAGGACTATGCCAAGACGCTGGATGGCGTGAAGCTGCAGGTGGAAGACGCGCAGAACGACGTTGCCAAGCAGCAGAGCCAGATCCAGAACTTTATCGCCTCGAAGGTCGATGCCATCATCGTCAACGCGGTGGATACGGACGCGACGGCCGCCATGTCGAAGCTGGCGACCGCAGCGGGCATTCCGCTGGTCTATGTCAACCGTGAACCGGTCAACGTCAACGAACTGCCGGCAAAACAGGCCTTTGTTGCATCCAACGAAGTCGAGTCCGGCACGCTGGAAACCAAGGAAGTCTGCAAGCTTCTGAAGGGCAAGGGCAAAATCGTCGTCATGATGGGTGAATTGTCCAACCAGGCGGCACGCCAGCGGACGAAGGACATTCATGACGTGATCGCCACGGACGAATGCAAGGGCCTTACCATCGTCGAGGAGCAGACCGCCAACTGGTCGCGCACCCAGGGTGCCGACCTCATGACGAACTGGCTCTCCGCCGGTCTGGAATTCGATGCCGTCATTTCCAACAATGACGAAATGGCCATCGGCGCGATCCAGGCCCTCAAGGCTGCCGGACGCAAGATGGATACGGTTGTCGTGGCCGGCGTTGACGCCACGCAAGATGCACTTGCTGCCATGGCCGCCGGTGATCTCGACGTGACCGTGTTCCAGAATGCCGCCGGTCAGGGCAAGGGTGCGGTCGATGCCGCTCTGAAGCTGTCGAAGGGCGAAAAGGTTGAGACCAAGGTCTATATTCCTTTCGAGCTGGTGACGCCGGACAATCTGTCGAAGTACCAGTCCAAGAACTAAGGCACCGCGCCTTGCACCGGACCGCGCTTTTGGGCGCGTTCCGGCCTTTGCTCAATGTCTCGGGAGGAGACGACTATGGCAGTCAGCCCAACAACGATGGCTGCGGTTCGCGCCAGTGGTGCGGTGCCGAACGCCGAATATCTCTTGAATGTTGAAGGTATCCGCAAGGAGTTTCCCGGTGTCCTGGCGCTGGACGATGTGTCGTTTCGCCTGAAGCGCGGGACAGTGCATGCGCTGATGGGCGAAAACGGTGCCGGCAAATCCACGCTGATGAAAATCCTGGCTGGAATATATGTTCCAGATCAGGGCGAGGTTTTCCTGAAGGGGCTGCCGATCCGGCTGAAATCGCCGCTCGATGCGCTGGAAAACGGCATTGCCATGATCCATCAGGAGCTGAACCTGATGCCTTTCATGACGGTGGCCGAGAATATCTGGATCCGGCGCGAGCCGAAAAACATGTTCGGCTTTGTCGATCACGGCAAGATGTTTGCAATGACGGCCGAGCTGTTCAAGCGGCTGAACATCGCGCTTGATCCGGAAGCGCAGGTGCGGGATCTCAGCGTCGCCAACCGGCAGATGGTGGAGATCGCCAAGGCGGTCTCCTACGAATCCGATGTGCTGATCATGGATGAGCCGACCTCGGCGCTGACCGAGCGCGAGGTGGCGCATCTGTTCGAGATCATCCGCAGCCTGCGCAGCCAGGGCATCGGCATCGTCTACATCACCCACAAGATGAACGAGCTGTTCGAGATCGCCGACGAATTCTCGGTATTCCGCGATGGCCGTTATATCGGCACGCATGCATCCACCGACGTGACGCGCGACGACATCATCAAGATGATGGTCGGGCGTGAGATCACCCAGATGTTCCCGAAGGAGACCGTGCCGATCGGCGAGGTCGTGCTCTCGGTGAAGGACCTTGCGCTGAAGAATGTGTTCAGCGGTGTTTCCTTCGATGTGCGGGCGGGCGAAATTCTCGGTATTGCCGGGCTGGTCGGGTCGGGACGCTCCAATGTTGCCGAAACCATATTCGGCGTGACACCCGCCACGACGGGTTCGATTGCCGTCAACGGCAAGCCGGTTGCCATCGCTTCGCCGAACCAGGCGATCCAGCATGGCATGGCCTTCATCACCGAAGACCGCAAGGAAACCGGCTGCCTGCTCATTCTCGACGTTCTGGAGAACATGCAGATCGCCGTGCTGCAGGACCGGTTCGTCACATTCGGCTTTGTTTCGGAAAAGGGTATTGCCGCGGCCTGCAAGGTGATGAGCGACAAGCTGCGGGTCAAGACGCCCAATCTGCAGGAGCGGGTCGAAAATCTTTCCGGCGGCAACCAGCAGAAGGTGCTGATCGGCCGCTGGCTTTTGACCAATCCGAAAATTCTCATTCTCGATGAACCGACGCGCGGCATCGATGTCGGCGCCAAGGCGGAAATCCACCGCCTCGTTTCCGAACTCGCCAAGCAGGGCGTTGCCGTCATCATGATCTCGTCGGAAATGCCCGAGGTTCTCGGCATGAGCGACCGCATCATGGTGATGCATGAGGGCCGCGTCACCGGTTTCCTGGATCGGGAAGAGGCAACCCAGGTAAAAGTCATGGAGCTGGCTTCCAAGTGAAGCCGCTGCCGGACGGGGAGGAACAACAATGACAAGCGAACAAGCAACCGCGAAGGCAGCCGCACCGGCGATCTCGAAGCAGGGGCGGCGGCTGCCGCCCGAGGTCAGCATCCTCCTGGTCCTGATCGGCATCGCCCTGATCTATGAAGTGCTCGGCTGGATTTTCGTCGGGCAGAGCTTTCTGATGAACCAGCAGCGCCTGACCATCATCATTCTGCAGGTGTCGGTCATCGGCATTATCGCCGTCGGCGTGACGCAGGTCATCATCACAGGCGGCATCGATCTGTCATCGGGCTCCGTCGTCGGCATGACGGCGATGATCGCCGCGAGTTTCGCGCAGGCCTCGACCTGGGCGCGGCCCGTTTATCCCGGCCTGACGGACCTGCCTTTCATCGTTCCACTGGCGATCGGTCTCGGAATCGGCCTGCTTGCCGGTATCGTCAATGGCGCGCTGATCGCGCAGACCAAGATTCCGCCGTTCATCGCGACGCTTGGCATGATGGTGTCGGCGCGCGGCGTCGCCAAGTGGTACACCAAGGGCTCGCCGGTTTCGGGGCTCACCGACCAGTTCAATTTCATCGGCACGGGCATCTGGCCGGTGGTGGTGTTCCTGGTCGTGGCCTTCATTTTCCACATCGCGCTGCGGTACACGCGCTACGGCAAATTCACCTATGCCATCGGCGCCAATGTGCAGGCGGCGCGCGTCTCCGGCATCAATGTCGAACGGCACCTGATCAAGGTCTATGCCATCGCCGGCGTGCTGGCCGGTCTTGCGGGTATCGTCACCGCGGCGCGTGCCCAGACGGCGCAGTCGGGCATGGGCGTGACCTATGAGCTGGATGCGATTGCGGCTGCCGTCATCGGCGGGACGTCGCTGACCGGCGGCGTCGGGCGCATCACCGGCACGGTGATCGGCGCCATCATTCTCGGTGTGATGATTTCCGGGTTCACCTTCCTGCGGGTCGATGCCTATTACCAGGAAATCATCAAGGGCGTGATTATCGTTGCGGCGGTCGTCGTGGACGTCTATCGCCAGAAGAAGAGAAAAGTCTGAAACCAATCTGTAATGCCCGGAACCCATCCGGGCGTCTTTCCAAGAGGTATTGAAATGACTGTACGCTTTGGCCTGCTCGGTGCGGGCCGTATCGGCAAGGTTCACGCAAAGGCCGTGATGTCCAACCCGCAGGCGAAACTTGTAGCGGTGGCAGACGCGTTCGAACAGGCGGCAAAGGACCTTGCGGGCGCCTATGGCTGCGACATCCGCACCATCGATGAGATCGAAAAGGCCGGGGATATCGATGCGGTCATCATCTGCACGCCGACCGATACGCATGCGGATCTGATCGAGCGCTTTGCCCGCGCCGGCAAGGCGATTTTTTGCGAAAAGCCGATTGATCTCAATGTGAAGCGCGTCGAGGAATGCCTTGCCGTCGTCGATGAAACCAAGGCGACCCTGATGGTCGGTTTCAACCGGCGCTTCGATCCGCATTTTGCCGCCGTGCGCAAAGCGATCGACGATGGCGCCATCGGTACGGTGGAAATGGTGACGATCACCTCGCGTGATCCGGGTGCACCGCCCGCCGACTACATCACCCGTTCCGGTGGTATTTTCCGCGACATGACGATCCATGATTTCGACATGGCGCGCTTCCTGCTGGGCGAGGACCCGGTGGCCGTGACCGCTCATGCTTCGGTTCTGGTGGACAAGAAGATCGGTGAGCTCGGCGATTATGACAGTGTCAGTGTCATTCTCTCGACCGCCTCCGGCAAGCAGTGCGTCATCTCCAATTCGCGCCGCGCCACCTATGGCTATGACCAGCGCATCGAAGTGCATGGCTCCAAGGGCATGGTGGCGGCGGAGAACCAGCGTCCGGTGTCAATCGAAGTCGCCAATGGCAATGGTTATACCCGTCCGCCGCTGCATGATTTCTTCATGACCCGCTACACGGAAGCCTATGCCAACGAGATCGCAGCTTTCATCGATGCGATTGCGACGGGCGCCAAGGCCGCGCCGAGTGGCAGGGATGGCCTGATCGCCCTGGCACTGGCTGATGCTGCCCTGCGGTCGGTCAAGGAAGGCAAGACGATCAATCTCTAAGTTTCAATGAAAAACGCCCTGCCGGTGCGGCCACCGGCAGGGCGGTTATATGCAGGGCGAAGAGGGAAATCCCCTCTCACCGCACGTCCACCCAGCGTTGTTCATTGAATGACCGGGCCATGGCGTGCACGGTGCGCTCGATCTCCAGACCATCCTCAAATCCGATCAGACGCGCCGCCTCACCATTGATGCGCTTGATCAGTTCATGGCATTCGATGATCTTGAGGTCGTTGAAGCCGAGACCATGGCCGGGAGCCGGGATGAAGCGTCCATAGGGATCGTGATGCGGTGCGGTCAGGATCGTACGGTAGCCCTGTTCCGTCGGCCTGTCCGCCGTGACGTAGAGCTGGAATTCATTGGCGCGTTCCTGATCGAACAGGATCGAGCCTTTCGAGCCGAAAATCTGCAGGGCAATACGTCCCTTGCGGCCCCAGGCGGAACGGTTGACCTGCAGTGTGCCGGCCACGCCGTTTTCCATATGCAGGAGCACGCTGGCGCTGTCATAGGTTTCAACCGCCTTCATGCCGCCGTCCTGCGTCCGGCGCTCGGCATAGGGTTTTGACATGTCGCACATGACCCGGCTGACCCGGCCAAACAGCGCCCAGAGCAGCGACAGGGGATGCACGGCAAAGTCGTCGAGCGCGCCATAGCCTGACGTCGCGGCATGCTTCCAGTAGAACAGCGCGTCGGGATCGGCCATGAAATCCTCGTCCATCTCGATGCGCAGATGATTGACGTCGCCGATGATCTTTTCCGCCAGCAGCTGGCGGATATGGCGGATGGCCGGACCCTGGATGTAATTATAACCGAGCGCCGCAACCTTGCCGGACTGTTTTGCCGCCGCTGTCATGGCCTTGGCGTCGTCGAATGCCGGGGCCATGGGTTTTTCGCACCAGACGTGTTTGCCGGCCTGAAGCGCGGCCAACGCCATTTCCGGATGAAACTGGTTGGGCGTGGTGATGGAGACGACGTCAACATCCGGATCGTTGATCACGGCGCGCCAGTCGCCCGACGCCTTGGCAAAGCCGAACTCGGCGGCACGCTGGCTGGCAAGCGCGGCATTGGCTTCGCCCAGATGCACGAGACGGACCGGAGGCACATCGCCGAAAACCGCACGGACGGAATTCCAGGCCAGGGCATGGCATTTGCCCATGAAACCGGTTCCGATCAGCCCTACACCCAGTGCGCGCGCATTCTCCTGACCCGACATGTCTTCACTCCCACGACATTTGAGGATGTCTGCATCTCTTGCAGATGTTGATTGAAGTAATCTATAACGAATGAAAATGGAATAACTGATCCGTTTTGCGGAATGGATTATTTTGGTAGTCTCGCCATCCGTATCGCAAAACCAAGGGGAACGATTCGCAATGGGCAGCACGGCCACAGAAGCAACTCTGCCGCAGGACTTCGATGCCTTGCGCACGCTGATCCTGGATCGCCGCCAGCTCCTGCCCAAGCGGCTGGCTCAGATCGCGGCCTATGCCCTCGGCAATCCCGATGAAATCGCCTTCGGCACGGCGGCAAGCATTGCCCAGTCGGCCGGCGTGCAGCCCTCCACGCTTATCCGCTTTGCCCAGCATCTGGGTTTTGACGGGTTTACCAGCCTGCAATCGGTGTTCCGCGAGCGCCTGCGCGAACGCCAGGGCTCGTATGAAGAACGGCTGTCAGGCCTGCGCGGTGATACGCCCGGCCTTTCCAAGAACCGCGTCATTCTCAACGGTTTCCTGACGGCGGCCAGCCAATCCATCCAGACCATTTCCCGCAGTGCCGAGGAGGATGTGCTGGAGCGCGCGGTGGAGATTCTGGCGCATGCGGACACGATCTATCTCATCGCCCGCCGCCGGTCCTATCCGATCTCCGCCTATATGGCCTATGCCTTCGGCAAACTGAAAATCCGCAATCAGCTGATTGAATCGACGGCCGGTATCGACCCGGAAATCCTTTCCTTTGCCCGGCCGCAGGATGCGGCGATTGCCATCAGCTTTTCGCCCTATGCCTCGGCAACGGTCGAGCATGCGGCAGCGCTGGCAGCGCGCGGCGTGCCTGTCGTTGCCATCACCGACAGCGCGTTTTCCCCGCTGGCACAATCCGCCAGCGTGTGGTTCGAGGCGGCGGAAGGCGACTTTTCCGGATTCCGGTCTCTCTCCGGGACAATGGCGCTCGCCATGGCGCTGACTGTGAGTGTGGCGGAACGGCGCCGCAGCCTGTAACAGCGCCAAATGAAATGCGGGAAATCTAAAAAGAATATACATTCCATATTGACGATTTGGTAGAATTATTATTTCATATGCAAAAATTCCCGGCCTGTTTTCAGCGGGATGGATCAGCATATCGGGAGGATCGTCATGGGCAGCGCTGCAACAGGCAAAAAGCTTGATGTCATCACAATTGGCCGCTCGTCGGTGGATCTCTACGGCCAGCAGATCGGCTCCCGCCTCGAGGATATCGCGTCCTTCGCCAAATCCGTCGGCGGCTGCCCGGCCAATATCGCTATCGGCACCGCCCGTCTCGGGCTGCGCTCGGCGCTTTTGAGCCGCGTCGGCGACGAGCAGATGGGCCGTTTCATCCGCGAGCAGATGCTGCGCGAAGGCGTGGCGGTCGATGGTGTCATCACCGATGCGGAACGGCTGTCGGCGCTGGTCATCCTGTCGGTCGAGAACGACAAGAGCTTTCCGTTGATCTTTTATCGCGAGAACTGCGCCGACATGGCGCTGAACGAGGACGACGTCGATCCGCAGTTCATCCGCTCGGCCCGCGCGGTGGTCGTCACCGGCACGCATTTTTCAAAACCCAACACCGATGCCGCCCAGCGCAAGGCCATCCGCCTGATCAAGGAAGCGGGCGGCAAAGTGGTGTTCGACATCGACTACCGGCCGAACCTCTGGGGGCTCGCCGGTCACGGGGCCGGCGACAGCCGCTATATCGCCTCCGATGCCGTATCGAGCCATTTGAAGACAGTGCTGGCCGACTGCGACCTGATCGTCGGCACGGAAGAGGAAGTGCTGATCGCCTCCGGTGAAGCTGATCTGCTCGCCGCTTTGAAGACCATCCGCGCGCTTTCCGCCCATGCGACCATCGTGCTCAAGCGCGGGCCGATGGGCTGTATCGTCTATGAGGGCGCCATATCGGACGATCTTGAGGACGGCATTGTCGGCAAGGGATTTCCCATCGAGGTGTTCAACGTACTGGGCGCGGGCGATGCCTTCATGTCCGGTTTCCTGCGCGGCTGGCTCGGCGGCGAGAGTCTTGCCACGGCGGCGACCTGGGCCAATGCCTGCGGCGCCTTTGCGGTATCGCGTCTCCTGTGCTCGCCGGAAATCCCGACATTCGAAGAGCTGCAATTCTTCCTTGAGCACGGCAGCCCGCAGCATGCCCTGCGCAAGGACGAGGCGATCAATCACGTGCACTGGGCAACCACGCGCCGCCATGACATCCCTTCCATGATGGCCTTTGCCATTGACCATCGCGTGCAGTTTGAGGACCTTTCCAAAAGGCTTGGCGCGGATATCGGCCGGGTGCAGGTATTCAAGGAACTGGCCGTCAAGGCCGCCGCACGGGTTGCGGATGGCCGTAGCGGTTATGGCATGCTGCTCGATGAAAAGTTCGGGCGCGAGGCGATGTTCGAATTTGCCCGGCATAATTTCGACTGGCTCGGCCGCCCGGTCGAACTGCCGGGTTCGCGCCCGCTGCGTTTTGAATTCTCGCAGGATATCGGGTCACAGCTGGCGGAATGGCCGGTGGATCATTGCATCAAATGCCTGTGCTTCTATCACCCGGACGATCCGGCCGACCTGAAGGCGGAGCAGCAGGCGAAGCTGCGCACCCTGTTCGAAGCGGCGCGCAAGGTCGGGCGTGAACTGCTGATCGAGATCATTGCCGGAAAACACGGGGTGCTCGACGACATGACCATTCCGCGGGCGCTGGAAGAGCTTTATGCGCTTGGCATCAAGCCCGATTGGTGGAAGCTCGAGCCGCAGGCTTCGGCCGCCGCATGGAAGAAGATCGAGGCGGTGATCGAAAAGAACGATCCGTGGTGCCGCGGTGTCGTCCTGCTCGGGCTGGAAGCGCCGCAGGATGAGCTGGAAGCAGCGTTCGCTGCCACCGCCAACGCCCCTGTCGTCAAAGGCTTTGCCGTTGGCCGCACCATTTTCATGGACGCCGCCGAACAATGGCTGGCGGGGAAGATATCCGATGAGGCGGCCATTGCCGATATGGCCGATCGTTTCGAAAAATTGACCAGGGCGTGGCTTGCCAGCCGCAAGCAACAAGCGGCATAGCATCAGGCCGGGAGGAGATTGACATGACCAAGACGATACGCCTGACGATGGCGCAGGCATTGACGCGGTTCCTTGCCAGCCAGATAACCGTGATCGACGGCCGGAAGGTGCCGGTGTTTGCCGGTGTCTGGGCGATTTTCGGCCACGGCAACGTGGCGGGTCTCGGCGAGGCGCTGTATCAGCTGCGCGATGAACTGCCGACCTACCGCGCCCACAATGAGCAGGCCATGGCGCATGCGGCCATCGCCTTTGCCAAGGCCAGTTTCCGCCAGCGCATGATGGCGGTGACGAGTTCCGTCGGGCCGGGCGCAACCAATATGGTCACCGCTGCGGCGCTTGCCCATGTCAACCGCCTGCCGCTGCTGCTTCTGCCTGGCGATGTCTTTGCCAACCGTATTCCCGATCCGGTTCTGCAGCAGGTGGAAAGCTTTGGCGACGGCACGGTTTCGGCCAATGACTGCTTCCGTCCTGTCTCGCGCTATTTCGACCGGATCACCCGGCCCGAACAGATCATTCCGGCGCTTGCCCGCACCATGGCGGTGCTGACCGATCCGGCCGAGTGCGGTCCAGTGACGCTGGCGCTGTGCCAGGATGTGCAGGCGGAAGCCTATGACTATCCGGAAAGCTTTTTCGACGAGCGCGTGTGGACAACGCGCCGCCCGCGCCCGGACCGCGGGGAACTGGCTGCCGCCGTCGAACTGCTCAAATCAGCGAAAAAGCCGCTGGTCATTGCCGGCGGCGGTGTCATCTATTCGCAGGCATCGAACGAGCTGAAAGCTTTTGTGGAAGCGGCGGGTATTCCCGTCTGCGAAACGCAGGGTGGCAAGTCCTCATTGCCTGACAATCATCCCCTGAACATGGCAGCCATCGGCGTGACCGGCACATCGGCGGCCAACCGTCTGGCGGAAGAGGCGGATGTCATTCTGGCCGTCGGCACGCGCCTGCAGGATTTCACCACCGGTTCCTGGGCGCTGTTCCGCAATGGACACAAGAAATTCATCGGCCTCAACGTGCAGGCTTTCGATGCGGGCAAGCACCGGGCGGCACCACTCGTCGCCGATGCGCGGGAAGGGCTGCTGGAGTTGGCTGCGGCAGCTGCCGGTTACAAGGTACCTGCGAGCTGGACCGAAAATGCCAAACAGGGCAAGGCGGAGTGGCAGAAGGCCGCCGCTGAGGTCACCGGACCGACCAACGCGGTGCTGCCATCGGATGCACAGGTGATCGGCGCCGTGCAGCGGGCCATGGGCAGCGCGGCGACAGTCCTGCATGCGGCGGGCGGATTGCCGGGTGAAATGCACAAGCTGTGGCAGGCAGGCGCACCGGGCTCCTATCACGCCGAATACGGTTTTTCCTGCATGGGCTACGAGATCGCCGGCGGGCTCGGGGCGAAAATGGCCAAGCCGGACGACGAGGTGGTCGTGATGATCGGCGACGGTTCCTATCTGATGCTGAATTCGGAGATCGCCACCTCGGTCATGCTGGGCCAGAGGATCACGATCGTGCTTCTCGACAATCGCGGATTCGGTTGTATCAACCGGCTGCAGATGGGCACCGGTGGCGCGAACTTCAACAACCTCCTGAAAGACTCGCACCACGCGGTTTTGCCCGACGTCGATTTTGTCGGCCATGCAAAAAGCCTCGGGGCGATTGCCGAAAAAGCGACCTCCATTGCCGAACTGGAAGCCGCGCTGACACGCGCCAAGCAGAATGACCGAACCACGGTTGTCGTCATCGATACCGACCCGCTTGTTTCCACCGACGCCGGCGGCACTTGGTGGGATGTGGCCGTGCCCGAGGTCAGCCAGCGCCCGCAGGTCAATGCCGCGCGCAAGGCCTATGAAGAGAAGCTGAAACTGCAGCGCGTCGGCGATTAACCCGATTTGTAGCTGAACCACGCACACAACAACTGAAGGAAGATAAGAATGATCCGTATCGGGGCGAACCCAATCGGCTGGTCCAATGATGACATGCTGGAAATCGGTGGAGACATCCCGCTGGAAACCTGTCTGGAACAGGCGAAGGCGGCCGGGTTCACCGGCATGGAGCTGGGCAACAAGTTTCCGCGCACCGCGGACAAGCTGCGTCCGATCCTCGCGGCGTTCGGCCATGACCTCGTCAGCGGCTGGTACTCGACCGAACTGCTCGTGCGCGATGTCGACGCCGAACTGAAGGCTGTTGTCGGCCACGCTACCCTCTTGAAGGAGATGGGCTGCAAAGTCCTCATCGCCGCCGAAACATCGAACGCGATCCACTCCAACAAGGAGGTGCCGCTGTCGGCCCGCCCGGTTCTGGAAAAGGCTGCGTGGGCCGAGTTCGGCAAGCGCTATACGGCCTTCGCCGAAGCGGTGAAACTGACCTATGGCCTGCAGGTGGTCTATCATCACCACATGGGCACCGTGGTGCAGACCGAGGCCGAGATCGACCGGTTCATGCAGGTGACGGGCGATGCGGTGCATCTGCTGCTCGACACCGGCCATGCCACCTGGGGCGGCGGCGATCCCGCACGTCTTGCCCGCCATCACAAGGCGCGCATCAGCCATGTGCATTGCAAGGATATCCGCGAGGCCGTCATGTGGCAGTCCAACCGCGAAGACTGGTCCTTCCTCGATTCCGTCCTTGCCGGCGTTTACACGGTTCCCGGCGACGGCATGATCGACTATGTTCGTGTCCTCAAGGAACTCCAGGGCTATAGCGGCTGGGTGGTTGTCGAGGCAGAGCAGGACCCTGTGAAGGCTGATCCAGCCGTCTATTCCAAGCTTGGCCACGCCAATCTCAGCCGCTTCATCAAAGAGGCAGGATTGGTTTGACCAGCGATTCCAAGCATCCGTTTTTTCGTCCCCTGTGGCGGCGTATTGCCGTCGTGGCCTTCTGCGTGGCATGGGCCATTTTCGAGTTCGTCACGGGTACGCCGTTCTGGGGGACGATAGCGCTTGGCTTTGCCGGTTATGGCATCTGGCAGTTTTTCATCGCTTTTGACGCATCCGACCCGGCCAAGCCGGCGGATGCGGACGGGAAAGAGGAATAGGACCATGTCGAAATTGTTGCTCAAGGCGAAAACCGGCACCGGCCGCGTGGCGCATGTCACGCCGGAAACCGCCGGCTGGACCTATGTCGGCTTCGATCTCAATCGCGCTGCGCCGGGGCAGACCATTGCCGGACGCAGCGGCGACACCGAAGTCTGTCTCGTTTTCGTGACGGGCAAGGGATTTGCCCAGGTGAACGGCCACGATCTCGGTTTGTTGGGCGAGCGCATGTCGCCATTCGAGGGCAAGCCGTGGTCGGTCTACATGCCCGCCAATTGCGACTGGTCGGTGGTGGCCGATACGGCTGTCGAACTTGCCGTCTGCTCGGCGCCAAGCCTCGGCGGCGATCTGCCGGTCCGGGTGATTGCGCCCGACGATCTCGGTCAGGAAACGCGCGGCAAGGGCACCAATACGCGCTATGTCACCAACATCCTGCCGGAAAGCGAACCGGCCGATTCCCTGCTCGTGGTCGAGGTGATCACGCCGGGCGGACACACGTCGAGCTATCCGCCGCACAAGCACGACCAGGACAACCTGCCGGCGGAATCCTACCTGGAAGAAACCTATTATCACCGGCTCAATCCGCGCCAAGGTTTTGCCTTCCAGCGGGTCTATACCGATGACCGGTCACTGGACGAGGCCATGGCGATCGAGGATGGCGATGTGGTCATGGTGCCCAAGGGTTATCATCCCTGTGCGGCCTGCCACGGCTATGACCTCTATTATCTCAATGTCATGGCTGGTCCCAAGCGCACGTGGAAATTCCACAACGCACCCGAGCATGAATGGCTGATGAAGTAGGCTCCACGCTACAATCTACCACCGCAGAATGAAGCGGCCGGCAATCGCACCGATCAGCCCGGAAGAAATCACGCCCAGCGTGTACCAGATGGCGATGAACGGCATGGCGCTTTCATCGCAGTGGAAAGAGTAGATCAGCGCGGCAATCGATCCCGCCGCAAGGCCCGCCGCAGTCCCGGCAACCGTGGGCCGCGTCGGCGCCAGGCCGCGCAGCACCCAGAAGGCGCCGAACAGCAGCGGCAGCGACAGCACCACGATGTTGAAGGTGCAGACCGTGATCGTGTGCCCCTTCATCATGTTGGCGTAGTGATCGCGCGGCGACATGGCAAGCTGAGCGAAGGCAAGCATGCAGATGAGGGCAATGGCGACCGCCATCACGGCAAGGCTGACGCGGATGCTGCCAAGCGGGTAGGCAATGCGTTTGACCGCCCAGGCGCCGCCCATGGCAAGCACGAGCGTATAGGTGAATTTGACCCAGAAGGCCATGGTTCCCGCCGCGGTCATCAGGTCCGGGCGCATGCCCAGCCACGACCACATGAGAATGGCGGAGGCGACCGAGCTGATGCCGAGGCCGATGCCGATCCGCCGCAGCACGGCTTTGCGCGATACCGGCTTCAATTCGCCGGCGAGACGCTCGATCAGATCATTTGTCGTCATCGGCTGCCTGTCCTCTCAACTTCGCGGCTATGGCCTTCAATCCCCTGTGAATGCTGACCTTCACAAGCGATTCGGAAAGGCCGGTACTTCGGGCCGCTTCCGCAATCGACTGCCCTTCTATCTTGGTCCGGTAAATCAGATCCCGTGATTTCTCCGGTATGGTCTGCAACAGCCGGTCCACATCCATGCGGTCTGCGGCGGCATCTGAATTGTCCGGTGCAAACAGGTCTTGCGCGTCGTCCAGCGGCACGGTTGCCCGGATGCGGTTGCGCCGGAAATGATCGATCAGCTTGTAGCGCGCAATCGCATGCAGCCACGCGGTGAAGGGCCGATCCGGCTCGTAGGTCTGCCGCCGCGTGTGCAGGGCGAGCAGTGTTTCCTGCACCAGATCATCCGCGTCACCCCGGTGGGCATCGGCCAGACGGCGCAGAAAATACCGGCGCAAAAGCTTGGCCACCTCATCGAGCAGCACACGATAACTCTGCGCGTCACCCGCAAGGCTTGCGAGCATCAGTTCCTTCAAACGCGCTTCGACCGAATGCACCCTGGTTCATTCCTTTATTCGCAGCGGCGGCGAAAAGGTTACAGATGTGCCGATCATATCGACAGCGGTTACCGCATGCCAGTGGCCGATAGTCGAACTTTTCGATCACCAATCCGTGATCGGTGTAACCAAATTCCGTTGCCCGGCGAATTGCCTGATGTGACCGGCCGACAGTTCCGGTCGACGCCAGAAAAATCAGGAGGCCGTCATGGGGTTGCGCAGTAAAGTTGGATATGTGTCCGCAGTGTCTGTGATTGCAGGATTGCTCAGCCTTGGCGCTGGCGCCGCCTTTGCCGGCAACGGCAAGCCGCTGACTGTCGTTGAACTCTTCACCAGCCAGGGCTGCTCGTCCTGCCCGCCTGCCAATGCCAATCTGATCGAGATCAGCAAGCGGCCGGATGTTCTGGCCCTCAGCTTTGGCGTGACTTATTGGGACCGGCTCGGCTGGAAGGATATCTTCGCCGCGCCTGAATATACGGACCGGCAGGTTACCTATGAGCCGCCGCTCGGCCGCGACGGACCGTTCACCCCGCAGATGGTCGTCAACGGCCGCGCGGATGTCGTCGGTAACCGCATCGGCGAGATCGACCATCTGATCGCTACCGCGCCAAAGCCCGATCCGTTGTCCGTTGTGATCAGCGACAATTCGCTCGCCATCGCTGCGGGCAAAGCCCCCGCAAACGGAGCCGATATCTGGCTGGTGACCTATGACGACAAGACCGTCAACGTTCCCGTCAGCCGGGGCGAAAATACCGGCCACACGCTGCCGCACAAGAATGTGGTCCACAGCCTGTCCAACCTTGGACACTGGGACGGCAAGGCGGTGACCCTGGACATTGCTCCGGCCAAGCCGGGCCTGCGCACGGCCGTCCTGATACAGGCGCCGCATGGCGGGCCGATCCTGGCTGCTGCCACAAACTGAATTGCGCAGCTGCGGACAAAGAATTCCTGGCATGAACAGCTGTGAGACACGCAGCGCGATGCCCAGGAAGTGTGGATGACCGCATGGCATCCGAAACTCAACGGCACGCAGATACGTGTCTTATTCAAATCGAGGAGACCACCATGAACATTCTTGCACGCCGCATTGCCCTCTCGGCCTTTGTTCTCGCTTCCGGTCTTGCCGGCATCAACAGCGCCCTTGCGCAAGATGCCATGAAGGCAGACCCTATGAAGATGAGCAGCAAAAAGGCTGACTGCATGAAAAAGGCCGGCATGGAGAAAGACTCCATGAAGAAGGATGCCATGACCAAGGAATGCGACAAGCAGGCCATGGCCAAGGATGCGATGAAGCCCGATGCCATGAAGAAAGATGCGATGAAGCCGGACGCCATGGCGCCCAAGAAGAACTAACAATCCTTCCGGTGCTGTCCCGCGAACGGGACGGCACCGGATCCATTGCCCGACAGCCAAGGATAGCATCATGACAAGTGCAACTGATCATGAACCGGCACGGCCCAGGAAAATTCTGTTCTACCGGCATTCGATTGCCGTGCGGCTGACCCACTGGCTCAATGTCCTGTGCCTCAGCTTTCTCCTGATGAGCGGTCTGCAAATCTTCAATGCCCATCCCGATCTCTATTGGGGACAGTACGGTGCCGATGCTGACCATTCCTTCATCTCGATCGGTGCCGTCAGCGACGGCGACACGATCAAGGGCATCACCCGCGTCGGCTCGATCTCGATCCCGACGACAGGTGTTCTTGGCGCGTCGACGGTTGACGGCGAACTGACGCCGCGCGCCTTTCCAAGCTGGATCACCATTCCGGGTTATCAGGACCTGGCGACCGGGCGGCGCTGGCATTTCTTTTTCGCCTGGTTCTTTGTCATCAACGGGTTCGTCTATCTGCTCTACGGGCTGATCGCCGGGCATTTCCGCCGGGATATCGTGCCGACCAGGGACCAGTTGACGCCGCAGCATCTGGCGCATGAGATTGGCGAACATGCCCGCCTGCGCTTTCCCAAGGGCGAAGAGGCGCGGCGCTACAACAGCCTGCAGAAGCTGACCTATATGGCCGTCATTTTCATCCTTCTGCCGCTGATGGTGCTGACCGGCCTCACCATGTCACCGGGCTTCAACGCCATTTTCCCGTGGCTGCTCGATGTCTTCGGCGGACGCCAGTCGGCGCGCACCATTCACTTCATCACCGCATCTCTGCTTGTCGCCTTTGTCGTTGTGCACCTGGTGATGGTGCTGGCATCCGGCGTCTGGAACAATCTGCGCTCGATGATCACCGGCTATTACGGCCTGACGGTCGAGACCGGCAAGGAAACAGTGAAATGAAGTTGGAACTTACCCGCCGCCGTTTCCTGATCGGCTCCAGCGTTGCCGCGACCGGACTTTTGACCGGGTGCGATGCGCTGGTGGAAAATGCCGGCGTCAACGATATCCTGCAGAAGGCCGAAGCGCTGACCATGGGCTCGCAGCGTCTCCTGCAGGCGCATGCGCCGCTGGCGCGCGAATTCACCGAAGCCGACCTGTCGCCCACATTCAAGGCCAATGGCACGCAGATGCCCGACAGCGAGGACTACGCCCGGTTGATGGAGGGCAATTTCGCCGACTGGCGGCTGGTGGTCAACGGCATGGTGCGCACGCCGCTCAGCCTGTCGCTGGCCGATCTGAAGGCGATGCCGTCGCGCACGCAGATTACCCGGCACGATTGCGTTGAGGGGTGGAGCGCCATCGGCAAATGGACCGGCGTTCCCCTCGGTCTTGTCCTGCAGAAGGCGGGTCTTGCCCCCGGCGCCCGCTATGCGGTGTTCTACTGCGCTGACGAATACGAGAAGTCGCTGGATGGCAGCGGCCAATATTACGAGAGCATCGATCTGATCGACGCCTTTCATCCGCAGACCATCCTGTCTTACAGCATGAACGGCAAGGACCTTGAGGTGGCGCACGGCGCACCCCTGCGGCTGCGCGTCGAACGGCAACTGGGTTACAAGCATGCCAAATATCTCATGCGGATTGAACTGGTTGACAATTTCAGGGGCCTGTGGGGCGGCAAGGGCGGCTTCTGGGAAGATCGCGGCTATGAATGGTATGCGGGTATCTGAGCGGTTCGGCTGGAGTCAGGCGGCGGCGATGACTTCGATTTCGACAAGCCAGGCTTCGGACAATGTCTGGGCGGCAATGGTTGTCGTGGGGATCGTGCGTCCGCCCAGCGCCGCCACCCGCGCATTCTGGTTGGCTTCGGCAAAGGCCGGATCGCGCAGGTAGCTCGTCGTCCTGACGATATTGTCGACCGTCATCCCGGCGCTGGCCAGGATGGCCCGGATGTTGTTCCAGACGAGATCGAGCTGTTCTGCCAGGGTCGTGCCGGGTATACCGTCCTGATCGAGGCCCATGGTGCCGCTGATATAGAGGAAGCGTTCCGGCTGCTGCACTTCCAAGGCATGGAGATAGTCTGGCGTTGCCGGGTAAACGCCGTTGCGGGGATTGCGCGCAATCAGTTTCATGATCTCAATTCCTTCCGTGGAAAATGGGGGTGGCTGGAGAACCGGAGAGTTCCAATAGCTGTGGCTGGTGATGCGCAGGACGCTCAGAGGTGAGGCGGGTTCCTCGCTCTTTGACGGGCCGGGGAAAAACTAGCACGGCCGCACCCCTTCGGAAATGGGCTGTTCCATTGAAAGTGCTGACGGGGAGCATCCCATCCGTGGTAGAACACGAGGTGGAGAAGACCGGAGGAAAACACCATGGACATGAATGCCACACCTGCTAATGCACTGGTGCCAACCCTCCATCGTCTGCGCACGTCCTGGCTGGCACACCGGCCGGATTACGCCCAGCGCCAGGACGATCTGAAGCGCCTGCGCGCCGGGTTGAAGGACCGGCTCGAACCGATGGTCAAGGCGATCAGTGCCGATTTCGGCCATCGCTCGCGCCATGAAAGCATGCTGGGCGAAGGCATGACCGTCTTTGGCGAGATCGATCACATGCTCTCGCATCTGAAATCCTGGATGAAACCGCAACGCCGTTCGGCCGGATGGCGCATGTGGCCAGCCAAGGCGGAAGTCCGGTACGTGCCTCTGGGCGTGGTGGGGGTCATTGCCCCCTGGAACTATCCGGTCAATCTCGCCCTGACGCCGCTCGCCACAGCCATCGCTGCGGGCAACCATGTTTACCTGAAATCGTCCGAACATACGCCGCGCACCAGCGAATTCCTGCGGGAACTGCTGGCCGATGTCTTTCCGGAAGACCGCGTTGCCGTGGCGCTCGGCGGTGCCGATGTGGGCGGCGCGTTTGCCGGTTTGCCCTTCGATCACCTGCTGTTCACCGGCTCCACCGCCGTCGGCCGCAAGGTCATGGCATCGGCCGCCCCGAACCTGACACCCGTGACATTGGAGCTCGGCGGAAAATCGCCCGTATTCATCGGTGAGGACGCGCCTTTCGCCAAGGCGGTGACGCGCATTGTTACCGGCAAGCTCTACAATGCCGGCCAGACCTGCATCGCGCCGGACTATGCGCTGGTGCCGCTGGCGCGGCGCGATGAATTTGTCGAGGCCATGCGGACCGAGGTCAAATCGCGCTATGCGCAGCTCGATGCCAATCCCGACTATACCCATATCGTCAATGAGGGGCAGTATCGCCGCCTGCGCGGCCTGCTTGATGATGCACGGGAACGCGGGCTGGATGTGATGACGCTGGTCGAGCCGAAAGATGCGGCACGGGCAGAAACCGAGCGCCTGCTGGCGCCGGCGCTGGTGCTCGATCCCGGCGATGACAGCAAGATCATGCAGGAGGAAATTTTTGGCCCGATCCTGCCGGTCAAGACCTATGGCAGTGCCGATGAGGCCATTGCTTATATTAACGGGCATGACCGGCCGCTGGCATTTTACTGCTTCAGCAATGACAAGGCCGAAACCGAAAAAATGCTGGCGAACATCGTGGCGGGCGGCGTTTGCGTGAACGAGACGCTGTTCCACAATGTCTGCAACGATCTGCCGTTTGGCGGCGTCGGGGCCAGCGGCATGGGCCATTATCACGGGCGCGAGGGCTTTCTGACCTTCAGCAAGATCATGCCGGTGTTGCATCAGGCGAAGATGCCGCTGTCCGACCGGGTCAAGCCGCCCTACAGGGGATTGGCAAACCTGGTGGTCAGGCTTTTCGCGCGCTGAAATTCACGAGAACGGCAGTGTCCGTGACCTTCAGTACCGACGCTGGCCTCAAAGGTTCGCGGCGGTCGCTTCGCTCAAGCGCTTCCCAGGCCCGAAGATCAGAAAGCTGATCACTGCCAGAACCCAGACGCCCGCCCCGCCATAAAGCATGATCAGGCCAAAGCCGTGGATCAAGGCGCCATGGACGAGCGTCCCGGCCGGGTCGAGAGCCGTGAGTTCGGGAAAAGTCTGCGGGAGGCTCGCAAAGTTTCCGGCGGCGATTTTCTCCGCCAGCAGACGCAGCCGCGACGGGTCGAACGCCCCGGCAAAGGCGCTTCTGAGATAGGACAGGGTGCCTTCCAGCAGGATAAAGCCCATCAGCGCGATGTTGATGGCGAGCGTAATCAGCCGGGCACTCATGTCGATGCCCGACGCCATGCCGGCGCGGGCGCTCGAAACCGAGCCGGTGGTCGTGTTGGTGACCGGCGTGTTGGTCAAGCCCAGCCCGATACCCGCCAGCAGGCAGCCGGGCAGCATGGTCAGCCAGCTTGCATGGTCGGCGCTGCTGCCAAACCGCATCAGCATGAAGCCAAGGCCGATGGTGAACAGCCCGAGCGGAATAACAATGCCGGGCCGGTAGCGGAGCGATAAGCGCTCCGCCAATGGCGGGGTGACCAGGGTGGGCAGCGTATAGGCCAGCAGCGACAGTCCAGCCGCGACAATGTCGTAGCCAAGTCCGCTCTGAAAATAGATCGGCAGGTAGATCATCAGCGGCCAGAAGCTGAAATTCATGCCGATCGAGCCGAGAATTGCCCCGGAAAAGTTGCGGATGCGAAAGACGGAAAAGTCGAACATGGGATGCGGGCTGCGTTTTTCCGCGACGATGAAGCCGATGAAGCTCACCGCCGATGCGCTGATGATGGCCAAGGCGGTGACGCTGGTAAAGCCGAGATCGGGGCCCTGCGTGATGAAATAGGTG
Source organism: Phyllobacterium sp. 22229 (assembly GCF_052056495.1). Lineage (NCBI taxonomy): Bacteria > Pseudomonadati > Pseudomonadota > Alphaproteobacteria > Hyphomicrobiales > Phyllobacteriaceae > Phyllobacterium > Phyllobacterium sp. 22229. The sequence continues at coordinate 87,757 of NZ_JBQEPA010000019.1, read as the reverse complement.
AGGCCGAAAACCGCCAGCGACAGGGTGGTGATGCCGAGGACATCCAGTTTCTTCGCTTCGGGATCGCTGGATTCCACGATGCTGCCGAAGACGAGAATCAACGTCAGGATGGTCAGGGGAACGTGCACCAGGAACACCCATTGCCAGCTGGTGAGGGCAACGATGATGCCGCCGATAATCGGCCCGAAACCAAGGCCGATGCCGAAGATGATACCCCATATGCCGAAGGCCTTGCTGCGCTCACGCCCCGCCTGAAACTGATGCGACAGAATGGCAATCTGGCAGATCAGCATGGCACCGGCGGCAATACCCTGGAGAAAACGGCTGACGATCAGGATGGCGGCATCCTGGGCAAGGCCGCATACGAAGGATGTGATGGCAAACAGCACCAGACTGATGACGAAGATGCGCTTGCGGCCATAGCGGTCGGCCAGCGTGCCGACGGCCATCAGCACCGTGGTGCAGGCAATGGTATAGGCGTTCATGATCCACTGCATGTCCTTCAGGGTGCCATGCAGAACTTTTTCCAGGGTTGGCAGAATCACCGGCACGCTCGAAATTTCGAGGCCGAACATGAGGGACGACAAACATATGGCGGCCAGCGCCACCATGTTCCTGCGGGAGGAGGAGAGGGACATGGATCGTTCTTTCCAAAGGTTGCACCTGGCAATAGAACGCACCTTCCCCGGCACGCATGCGGTGCCGGTGAGTTCCGGGCCAAGTCAGGACGAAAAAGCACCGGCTCGGCGGGATGACCGGTCCGATGGTCGCCGAAGCGGGTAATGCCCACTTTAGGTCAGTTCGTATCATGACAAAAATGATTTAATTTACTAGAATAAATTAGCGATTGTCATTAATCTACTGACATGGATTTCGACCCAACACTGTTACGCGCCTTCGTGGCTGTCAAAGAAGCTGGAAACTTTACCCGGGCCGCCCGGCGGCTGAACCTGACGCAATCTGCTGTCAGCCATCAGATCCGGCGGCTGGAGGAGCAGGTTGGCCGGTCGCTGCTCTACCGCACCACGCGCAGCGTCAGGCTGACGGAAGATGGCGACGATTTCCTGCGCTATGCCTGCCAGATCCTGCATTCGCTCGATGCCTTGAGCCGCCGCTTTCAGGCATCGCCCGTATCGGGCATCGTGCGCTTCGGCGTGCCGGAAAATTTCATCGGGGACCGGCTGCCGACATTGCTGTGCCAGTTTGCCCGCACCAATCCGGAGGTCCAGCTCGACGTGAATGTCAGCATGAGCCTTGATCTTCATGCGATGGTCAGAGCCAGCGAACTCGATCTGGCCGTCGTGCTGACATTGCCGGAGGCGGCCAACGGTAAAGTTCTCAAGCAGACGCAATTTGTCTGGGTGGCGGCTGAAACGTTCAAAGTGCCGCCGGGCACGTCATTGCCTTTCGCGTTTATCCCTGCTCCATGCCTCAACCGCAAGGTCGGCGTCGAAGCGCTGGACCGGACCTCGATCGATTGGCACGTCGTTTTCACGTCGGCGAGCATGCAGGGGATCCGCGCCGCTGTGCTGTCAGGGCTGGCAATGACCGTGATGACCCGCGATGATCTTGAACCGGGAATGAAGATTCTTGACGGCCAGTATGGCCTGCCATCGCTGCCGACGGCAGTTTTCAGCCTGATCTGGAGCGAAGAGGGGCAGACACCCGCCACCCGCGAATTCGGCCAGCTCGTTGTTGACATGCCGGAACAGGCGGCAGCGGCAAAACTGGCGAGAGCGGGCTGAGGCGCCGCGTTCATTTTGCCGCCATCAGACCAGCGGCAACGAGGAGCAGCCCGCCAGCACTCCCTTCGACCATCCTCCGGCGCCGGTCGTTGAATCCGCCGCGCCCGGCCAACTGCCCGATGGCGAAGCTGAGAATCACGTAGACGACGGCGCACCAGAGGACAAAGACAGCCGACAGGATCGCCGTCTGCAGCGCAATGCTGCTGCCGGGCTGGATGAACTGGGGCAGGATCGCGAAGTAGATCATCATGCCCTTGGGATTGAGAAAGGCGGTGAGGAAGCCGCGCTGGAGTTGCCGCTTGGCCGGCCTGGCAGCAACGGGCATCCGTCCGGCCCGCAATGCCGACGCGATGAGCTTGCAGGCGAGGTACAGGAGATAGGTGATGCCGATCCAGCGCAGCGCATCGAACAGCAGCGGCGATGCCGCCACGATAGCCGCAAGGCCGAGGGCAACGAGGGTGGAGTGGACGAGGTAGCCAAGGCACACACCGGCTGTCGCACGCAGGCCCGCGCTGCGTCCGCCTGCAATCGCCTGCGATGCAACGAACAGCATGTCCGGCCCCGGCGTACAGATCAGCGGCAGTACGGTTGCTGTGAACAGCAATAGTGTGTGTATTTCCATGGCTGGAACCGTAGCGCACGCTGCGCGCAATGGGATTGCAAAGATTTCACGATATGATGTTTTCCTGGCATAATTATTATATTCTATCTGAAACATTGGCAGGAAATTTCAATGATGCTGGATGAGATCGACAAGCGTATCCTTCGCGCGCTTCAGAAGGACGGGCGCATGCAGAATGTGGAGCTAGCCAGAGAGGCTGGCCTGTCGCCATCGCCCTGCCTGCGCCGCGTGCGGCTGCTCGAAGAGGCTGGTGTCATCGACCGCTATGTCGCCGTGCTCAATCCGGCCAAGGTCAATTTATCGCTCTCGCTGTTCGCGCGGGTGTGGCTGACGGCGCAGGATGCCGAAACCATCGATCATTTCATGGATGCGATGAAGAGGCTGCCCCAGGTGGTGGAATGCTACATCATGCTGGGGGAGAGCGACGCGCTGCTGCGGGTTGTGGTCGCCGATCTTGACGAATACCGGCGTTTTCAGGCCTCTCATCTGACGCGGGTCAATGGCATCCAGAACGTCAAAACCGATGTGCCGAGCCAGATTGTGAAGCAAACCTATGCTCTGCCGCTGGATTAACCGGCAAAAAACCGAAAGCCAGCGGCAAACCGCAATTTGCGCAGCGCCGATCTGAAAACCGCCTTCTTTGGAAAGACAATGGTAGCGAAGGAGGGATTCGAACCCCCGACACAAGGATTATGATTCCTCTGCTCTAACCTACTGAGCTACTTCGCCCCATATGTCATGCGACCCGTGAACGGCTAGCCTGCAAATGAGGACCGGGGGACGCGCTGTCAATTGACAGGGACGGGGCGGATATATGTGGGGAGCAACGGCCTGTCAAGCAATCTTCTCCGTATCCAAGACTTGTGTTCGTTTCTTCCTGCGGATAATGGATGCCGATATGAAAAAGGCTGAAAAGATGGCTCCACGGATTGCAGTGCTGGGTTGCGGCTATTGGGGCAGCAATCATATCCGGACATTGAAGAGTCTCGGGGCGCTGTTTGCAGTCTCCGACCAGAACACCGATCGCGCCGCCGGCTTCGCCGCGGAGCAGAATGTTCTGCATATTGAAGTCGACGATCTTTTCACCCATCCCGAGGTCGATGCCATCGTCATGGCCCTGCCGCCGCAATTTCATGCGGCTGCGGCGATTCGCGCCGTCACCAATGGCAAGGACGTCCTCGTCGAAAAGCCGATTGCCCTGACCGTTCCCGATGCGGAAGCCGCCGTGAAGGCCGCGCGCGACAATGGACGCATTTTCATGGTCGGACATGTCCTGCGTTTTCATCCGGCATTCGAACGGCTTCTGGAGCTGATCAAGGCGGGCGATCTCGGCGATGTGCGTTATATCCATTCCCACCGTCTCGGCCTTGGAAAATTCCACACGGAAAACGATGCCCTCTGGGATCTGGCGCCGCATGACCTGTCGATGATCCTGGCCATCACCGGCACCGAACCATTGGAAGTGCGCGGCGAGGGCGCGGCGGTGCTCGATCACCTCAGCGATTTCGCCCATCTGCACATGCGCTTTCCCAATAATATTCGCGGGCATCTTTTCGCCTCGCGGCTCAATCCCTATCGTGAGCGCAGGCTTACGGTGGTGGGAACCAAGGCCATGGCCGTCTTCGACGACATGGAGCAGTGGGACAAGAAGCTGGCCGTCTACAAGCATTCGATCTGGCAGGACAATGGCCAGTGGGCATCGACGACGGAAGAGCCGACCTATGTCAAGATCGCGCAGGGCATGCCGCTGACCCGGGAATGCCAGAATTTCATCGACAGCATCAACACACGCACCGAGCCGGTCACCGACGGCGAAGAAGCGATTCGCGTCCTGCGGATTCTGACCGCCGGCACGGTTGCGCACGACAAGGCAAGCTGATCCGTCCGTCAGTCCCAAAAGTGCTGCAAGATTGCGCTCGGTGTAAAGCGTTGTTACAAGACCGGACAAACTTTGAACGACAACGTCTGGCAGACCTCCCGCGGCCCTTCTAAAGAGTTGTCATGACCGTTTTTCGCGACGGATTCGCGGAGCAATTGATATTGGAGCAATGATGCAGTTCATCGATCTCGGCGCACAGCGTGAACGGATCAGCAGCAAGCTTGATGCGGCAATCGCCAAAGTGGTGCGTGAAGGCAAGTATATTCTCGGACCGGAAGTTGCCGAGTTCGAAAAGCGTCTTGGCGAATATCTCGGTGTCGAACATGTGGTTGCCTGTGCCAATGGCACGGATGCCCTGCAGATTCCGCTGATGGCGCGCGGCATCGGTCCGGGCGATGCGGTGTTCTGCCCGAGCTTCACTTTCGCTGCCACCGCCGAAGTTGTGGCGCTTGTCGGCGCGGAACCGGTCTTCATCGATGTCGACGCCGATACCTACAACATCAATGTCGAGCAGCTGGAAGCGGCGATCAAGGCTGTGCTTGCCGAGGGACGCCTGCAGCCAAAGGCCATCATCCCTGTTGATCTGTTCGGTCTTGCTGCCAATTACACCTCGGTATCGGCAATTGCCGACCGGTATGGCCTGTTCGTGATTGAAGATGCGGCGCAGTCGATCGGCGGCAAGCGCGACAATGCGATGTGCGGTGCATTCGGCCATGTCGGCGCGACCAGTTTCTATCCGGCAAAACCTCTGGGCTGCTATGGCGACGGCGGTGCCATGTTCACCAATGACGCGGCGCTTGCCGACCTGTTGCGCTCCATCCTGTTCCACGGCAAGGGCGAGACGCAGTATGACAATGTACGCGTCGGCATGAATTCACGCCTCGATACGATCCAGGCGGCGGTCCTCATTGAAAAGCTCGCCATTCTCGAAGACGAGATGGAAGCGCGGCAGATCGTGGCCAAGCGCTATGCCAACGGCCTCAAGGACGTGGTCAAGGTCGCGCTGATGCCGGAGGGCTCCCGTTCGGCCTGGGCGCAATATGCCATCGAGACCGATAACCGCGACGCCCTCAAGGCGCATCTGCAGGCCAATGGCATTCCTTCGGTGATCTATTATGTCAAGCCGCTGCATCTGCAGGAAGCCTATGCGCATTATATGCGCGCGCCGGGCGGTCTTGCCGTGTCGGAAACGCTGCCGAAGAACATCCTGTGCCTGCCGATGCATGCCTATCTGAGCGAGGCTGATCAGGACCGCATTATCGGGACCATTCGCGAGTTCAAGACCAAAAGCGCTGCCTAAGCGCTTTTGGTGCTGCATCACTGACAGACATTTGTGTGATCAGGCGACGGCCTGGCCCTGTTGTGCCAGGCGCTTGAGCATGGCTTCCGCCTGCGGAGCCCGTTCGGAGCGGCCGATGAAGCCGCCGCCATAAACACGGGCGGTGTTGCTGTCATCGGAATAGAGAACGCAGGCCTGGCCGGGGGCGATGCCGCTTTCACCATCGACCAGCTCGACCCAGGTCTCGCCAGCGCGATGGTGCAGGACAGCCGGGCGCGGCGGACGCGTCGAACGGACCTTGGCATAGACTTCAACGCCGCCTTCCGGAATGCCGGCAAGCGCGTCATCACCGAGCCAATTGACGTTGCGCAGAAAAACCTTGCGGGTTTCCAGCGCTTCGCGCGGACCAACGACCACACGTGCATTGGCCGCGTCGAGATGGACAACGTAGAGCGGGTCGCCCGTCGCCACGCCAATACCGCGGCGCTGGCCAATGGTATAGTGCACGATGCCCTCGTGGCGGCCAAGGACGCGTCCATCGATGTGGACGATATCGCCGGGATTGGCAGCCTCTGGCTTCAGCTTGGAAATAATGTCGGAATATTTTCCCTGCGGAACAAAGCAGATGTCCTGGCTGTCCTGCTTGTTGGCGACGGACAGGCCAAGCTCTTCGGCTATGGCACGGGTTTCCGGCTTGGTCAGTGACCCCAGCGGGAAGCGCAGGTAGTCGATCTGTTCCTGCGTGGTTGCGAACAGGAAATAGCTCTGGTCCTTGTCCGTGTCGACCGGACGGTAGAGTGCGCGGTGTGCGCCATTGGCGTGACTGCGGATATAGTGACCCGTGGCGAGTGCATCGGCGCCGAGATCCCTGGCGGTCTGCAGAAGATCGGCAAACTTGACCGTCTGGTTGCAGGAGACGCATGGGATAGGCGTTTCGCCGCTGACATAGCTGTTGGCAAAGGGATCGATCACCGCCTCGCGGAAGCGCGCTTCGTAATCCAGCACATAATGCGGAATGCCAAGGCGTTCTGACACGCGGCGCGCGTCTTCGATATCCTGGCCGGCGCAGCAGGAGCCTGCGCGATGGGTGGATGCGCCATGATCATAGAGCTGCAATGTAACGCCGACGACATCGTAACCCTGACGTTTGAGAATGCCCGCCACAACAGAAGAATCCACGCCGCCCGACATGGCGACGACGATACGTGTGTCTTCCGGCTTGCCCGGCAGATCGAGATTATTCAGTGTCATAAGCGGATCCGGTTCTTGCAGCGACATAACGGCGCAGGGATATTCAAGGCCCTTATATAGGTCAATTGACTCGATCTTGCCAACAGGAAGTGGCAGGCGGTGCATTTTTCTCACGCAAAGGTGAGTGCTGTGTCGCTGCGGCAACGGCCGCAGACGCGGGTGAAAGCCGGCAAAATGGCGATTTTCAACAATCTCCTGGAATTCGCAGAAGTTACCAGAGAATGACTCGCTGTTTAGGCAATTATTAAAGCCCTGCCTGTAATGTCAGCTGCGATAGGTCTTGAAGTTTAGTGTAGAGAGTACAATGACCGATCTTGTTCGACCGAGAGTAAAATACGTAATCGGCCCGGATGGCAGCCCGCTGACCATCGCCGATCTTCCACCCGCCAATACGCGGCGCTGGGTTATTCGCCGCAAGGCTGAGGTGGTTGCCGCTGTGCGCGGTGGTCTTCTTAGTCTTGAGGAGGCTTGCCATCGCTATACGTTGACGGTGGAAGAGTTCCTGTCCTGGCAGTCCTCGATCTCCGATCATGGCCTGGCTGGACTAAGAACAACCCGGATACAGCAATATCGTCATTAGATGATGTCGCCTTTGAGTTTGGCTGAGGCTGGTCGTTGAGACCAGCCTTTTCCTTTTCATGGGGATCAGAATTGCCGTCGCTACCATGCTGTTCCGCTCCAGCCGGAAACCTGATCTAACAGATCACGGGTGACGGCAAGGAGACGTTCAATGACAGGCGATATCAAAATTACCAAGGAAGAAACCGCAAAGGGCGGGCGCTATGTGACCGTCGTCTCGGGGCACGAGGCGGAGATGACGTTTTCCCGGGTGAATCCCGAACTGATCATCGTTGATCACACGGGTGTGCCGGATGCGCTGCGCGGCCAGGGCGTGGGGCAGGCGCTGGCGCTGCATGCGGTTGATGATGCGCGGGCCGGGGGATGGAAGATCATTCCCCTGTGCCCGTTCATGCGCGCCCAATCCCTGCGGCACAAGGATTGGGCCGATGTAGTGCGGCAGAGCTGAAACAGACCCGGCTGCCGTTCCTGGTCAGCCGATCATGGCGCGTTTGTCGGCGACCGGCATGTCGTCGATGTCGCGGACCTTGCCGTCGCGCTGTTCCAGCGCCTCGGCCTTGGCCAGCTCGGCTTCTGATTCGGCCAATGCGGCCTCGGCATCGTCCTTCTGAGCCTTCAGGTCACGGATCGAATCGAACAGATTGTCGCGGCGCTGGCGTGCAGCCTTGGCGAATGTCGGGTAGGCAAAATGCGACGTGTCGGTAATGCCCGCCTTCTTTTCCTCGGACATAATCTGCGCGTCCAACTCAGCAGCCATGCGTTCGAATTCGCCCATCATGAGATCAAGCTGGCCGAGCTGGCGGCGCTTTTCCTTGACCTGAAACAGTTTCAATCGAACCAAACCTTCATGCGACTTCATACTCACTACCCCCACAAAGCCGGTACGCAGACTCATCAACAGGAGTCATCCGGCTGGCGTTTCACCCCGAATCACTTCGGGAAAATGAAACAAAAACTTAAAGGTTGCCGCGTCTGGTAACCTTTCCTTTACGTTCAGCATTAATCATACGCCTTAAGACTTAAAGCTCGGTAAATCGAAGTCGGCTGTGTCCGGCTAAAAATTTATTGAGTCGAATGAATCGCTTAGGCGCAGAACCTGAAGCTTTGGCTTACGGTTTTTTGCCGGGTGACTCACCTTATGAATCAACGCAGTGTCTGCGATTTTTAACTTATGAGTCAAAGACACTTGCAAAGCGGAATTAGATTTTGTTAACCATTCGGTGGCAATCTTAACGTTATGGAAACGGCTTGTTTCGCGACCTGACTTCGGGATTGCACGGCAACCCATTTCAGCGGCGGGAAAAGGGGAATGATATGCGGGTTCTTTTAATCGAAGACGATAGTGCGACGGCCCAGAGCATCGAGTTGATGCTCAAGTCGGAAAGCTTCAATGTTTATACGACGGATCTGGGCGAAGAGGGTGTCGATCTCGGCAAGCTCTACGACTATGATATCATCCTCCTCGACCTCAACCTGCCGGATATGTCCGGTTATGAAGTCCTGAGGACCCTGCGTCTGTCCAAGGTCAAGACGCCTATCCTCATCCTCTCCGGCATGGCCGGTATCGAGGATAAGGTGCGCGGCCTCGGTTTCGGCGCCGACGACTACATGACCAAGCCTTTCCACAAGGACGAACTGGTCGCCCGCATCCATGCGATCGTTCGCCGTTCGAAGGGCCATGCCCAGTCGGTCATCACCACGGGCGACCTGATCGTGAACCTCGATGCCAAGACCGTTGAAGTCAGCGGCCAGCGCGTTCACCTCACTGGCAAGGAATACCAGATGCTGGAGCTGCTTTCGCTCCGCAAGGGAACGACGCTCACCAAGGAAATGTTCCTCAACCACCTCTATGGCGGTATGGACGAGCCGGAACTCAAGATCATCGACGTTTTCATCTGCAAGCTGCGCAAGAAGCTCGATTCCGCCTCGGATGGCGTCAACTACATCGAGACCGTCTGGGGCCGCGGCTATGTGCTGCGTGAGCCGGATGCGTCGGACATGCGCGAAATCGCCTGAGCCTTCGTCTCGGGTCATTCAAGCAAAAGGCTCCGTCACTGACGGAGCCTTTTGCATTCTGCATGTTTGATGCGGGTCAAACGGCCATTTCAAGCTCGCGGCTGCGGCCGATGCGGGCCATCCATTCGAGATAGTTGGGCTCGCGCTTGATCTGCCAGCCATAGTGGCGGCGCAGTTCGTCGACAAGCCTGCCGTTGCGGCCGAGGAGATCATCCGCATACTGGATCATCAGGGAATTCGGCCAGGCCTGCGGGCGTATCTGCCGCAGGCGCTCGAACAGCCGGTCCTCCGATTCGTCCGGATGGGATTGGGCGAGGAGGGAGAGCATGGCCGCCGTCGAACGGGATATGCCCATGTGGCAATGGATCAGCAGGTGGCCCTTGGTGTCTTCGGCTTCGGATTCAGCCAGCGTCTTGCCGAAATTGAGGATTTCCGCAACGTGTTGCGGCTGCGGCAGGATCTTGCCCGCGTCAGCATCGATGATGTCGTGAAAGTTCAGCGTCGTGCGGTGATGGGTACCATAGGCCTGAAATGCCTCGAGCTCCGGCCAGTTCGGATCGAGAATGGATAGGACGTGGGTGACGGTGCGTCCGCTCTGGGCCGGCAATTCGTCAATGCCGCAAATGGTCAGCGTGGAAATGGAAAGAGGTTTCATGGAGAATCGGTCATCCTGGTGCTTGTGTGGGGCCAATCGCATTGTGGGAGCGTTCCGCCGCGATAGCAAAGATTATCCCGGATTCTTCGGCATATTTGCGACGCGGACCGGCTGAATCCAGAGGCGTTGGTTTCATCGGGGCTGCATCAGTTCGATGCGGTTGCCGAAGGGATCGTGGACGAAGCGCCGGTCATATTTTTCCAGCGGCTGGTCCTCGGTAATCGCATAGCCTGCCGCTTCCAATGCACTGACCAGGGCGACAAGGCTGTCCGTCAACAGGGCGGGGTGGGCCTTTCTCGCCGGGGAAAAATTTTGCTCGACACCAAGATGGATGCGAACGCTGCCGGTTTCAAACCAGCATCCGCCGCGCCCGGCAAGCGATGCCGGCTTGGGCACTTCGGGAATGCCGAGAAGGCCGTCATAAAATGCCCTTGCGGCCTGTTCTTCACCCGCAGGCATGGCCAGCTGGATGTGTTCAATTCCGGTTATCGCCATTTTCTTCTGCCCTGGGATCGCTGGCTTTCATTCTGTCAGCCTAACGGTCCGGCGGCGGCCCGGCAACGGGAGATGACTACGTGGTCAGAATGACACTGCCCGTTGTTTTGCCCGCCTCCAGATCCGCCTGCGCCTTTGCCGCATCGCGCAGGGCATATTCCGCGCCTATCGGACTGCTCAAGCCATGCTCCAGGGCAGCGAGGAGGGCTTTTGACCCGCGCTGGTAGAACTCCGGGTTGTTGACGGCGGCAATGATGCTGGGGCGCATCACCGCGATGTTGCCCAGGTCTTCGAGCCGGACCGGCGGCACGGCGCCTGCCGGTTGGCCGATGGAGCCAAGAATGCCGAAGGGCCGTACGGTCTTCAAGGTTTCCATGAAGACCGGGCCGCCAATCCCGTCTATCGCGAGATGAACACCCTTGTTGCCGGAGATACGGCGCACGTCACTGGCCCAATTCTCTGATGTGTGCAGCAGCACCTCATCGGCGCCTGCGGCTTTGGCCACTGCAATCTTGCCTTCAGACCCGACAGTGCCGATGACATTGGCCCCCAGGCGCTTTGCCCAACGGGTAACCAGCTGGCCGACGCCGCCTGCGGCCGCGTGAACCAGCACCCATTCGCCCGGCCTGACAGAGCGAACCTCATGCAAAAGCATATAGGCCGTCAGGCCACGCAACAATGTACTTGCGGCGATGCGGTCCGAAACCGTATCCGGCAGCTTGATCAGGCGCGATTGCGGGATCAGCCGCACCTCGGCATAGCCGCCGAGCGGCATGCCGGCATAGGCAATCCGGTCTCCGGGTTTGAGATTGGTGACGCCATTCCCGATGGCGTCGACAATGCCCGCCCCCTCGAGCCCAAGCACGGCCGGCAGGCTTGGCGGGGAATAGAGACCGCTGCGGAAATAGATATCGACAAAATTGACGCCGATGGCCGTTTGGCGGATGCGCACCTCATCCGGTCCCGGATCGCCGGCGACAGCGTCTCTTGCCCGCAATACGTCAGGGCCACCGGGGCCGGTCATTTCGATGATCAGTGCCATGATGTTCTCCTTTGGAAGGCGACCATTCGAACACAGTGCGCTGTGTGAGGAAATTCCGTGTTTTATCTCACTATATGTGCGATAATTCACCGATGATTGACTGGCAGGATTTGCACTATTTTTCGGTTCTGGCGCGGACGGGATCGCTGTCCGCCGCGGCCCGCACGCTTGGCGTCGACCATGCCACCGTCGGGCGGCGGGTGGCATCGCTGGAGCAGGCGCTCGCGCTGCGTCTCATCGACCGCTTGCCGCGCCGCTCCCCTTTGACGGCTGAGGGAAAGGCGATCGCGGAATTGGCTGACGACATGACGCAGCTGACGCATGCCATTGAACGGCGCGCGCGGGGCTTGTCGCTGTCGGCGGTGACGACGGTGCGTATCAGCGCGCCGCTAGCGGTTGCAGCAAGGCTGATTGCGCCGCACGTGGTGGAGTTTCACCGCGAACACCCTGACATAACGCTGGCGCTTGCGGGGGCGACGCAGAACGCGGCGCTCGATCGCAGCGAGGCCGATCTCGCCGTCCGGATGGCCGAGCCGGCGGAGAAGGATCTGCTCATCCGGCGCATCGGTGCCATGCGCTTCGGGCTCTATGCCACGCGCGAGCAGGCGGCCCTGCCGCGGCAAGCGCTGGCGTTCATCGCTTATGACGCGACGCTGGATCACGTGGCCCAGCAGGTGTGGCTGCGTTCAATCCTCGCCGGACGCCCGGTCATCTTTCAGGCCAGCGATCTCTTCGGTCAGCAGGAAGCGGCCCGTGCCGGGTTGGGAGCGGCCGTGCTTCCCTGTTTCATGGGAGACAATGATGCGCTGCTGGTCAAATTGCCGGTCAAGGAGCCGCCGCCGGTGCGTGATCTGTGGCTGACGGCCTATCCCGATATCGGCCGTTCGCCCGTGATGCGCATGGTGATGACCTTCCTCGCCGATATCATCGGCCGGGAATGCCCGATCAGGATCGCTTGACCATAGGATTTCACCCGACGGAAGGCGCCGGCAGGATTTCCGAGATCGATTCCCGGTTGAAAGGCTTCAGGAGATAACCATAGGCGCCGGCCCGTTTGGCCCGCATGATCTTGGTCACATCGATTTCGGCAAGGCAGAGGTAAATCCGGCTTTCCTTGCCGCCGGGCAGGGCTCTGATCTGGCTGATGATATCGACCGACGGCATATCCGGCAGTGCGCAGTCCAGAATGATGATGTCAGGCATCTCCACGCTGCAGGCGGAAACCGTCTGAAAGCCGGTGTCGGCCGTCGTCACGACGACGCTGTCGCTCGCGAGCAGGCGCGTTGCAACTTTCCTGACCACCGGCGCTCCATCAACGACCATACAACGTAACACGTGCCAACTCCCCCCGGAATCACTGCGACATTGCAGCTGCTTCAAGGGAGAGTATCAGGCCGATTGTGAAGAAATGGCCAAGGCGGATGGTAAATTTTTACCGGCTCACGCCGCCGAAAACACGATCTCTTCCGGCGTGGCATGGATGGAGATGGTCATTCCGGCCTCCTGCGCCAGCAGCAGCGTGTAATAGGGCTGCACCGCATGGGCGTCGATCGGCTCTTCCGGGGTCTTGCCGCTGTGCAGTTCAAGGAATTTCGGCGGAACCCGCAGCATCGGTCCGCGCGATGTCAGGACGAAGCGCGGTTCGGTTTCCGGTGTCTCCAGTGCAACGTTCAGCGTGCCGCCGCGCGGCAGGGCCGCATTGGCGATCAGCACCAGGTTGAGCAGCAGCTTGACCTTGTTCTTGGGCAGCAGGACGCGGTTGCCGGTCCAGGTGAACTCGGCCTTCTCGCCCTTCATATATTCATTGGCCACGTTCTGGGCATCGCCTGTATCGATCTGGACACCGGCCGATCCGGCGGCGCCGAAGGCAATACGGGCAAACTGCAGGCGGGCAGAGGCGCTGCGCGCGCTCGATTTGATGAGGTTCATTGCATCTTCGTCGGCGCCGCCTTCTTCCAGAAGTTCCAGCCCGTTGTTGATCGCACCCACCGGCGAAATGATATCATGGCAGATGCGGCTGCTCAGGAGGGCTCCGAGGTCCGTTGCCGAGAGAATAACGGGCAATGTCATGAGAGAAACTCCTAAGGATTTGGCTGACAATTGGAATCTGCGTATTGGGGTTATGCCGAATCAGATGTTCAGGCCGAATCACTCTGATTGCTGCTGCATTTGGATACATAGCTCGGTCCGGATCGGCAAGAACGACGTCGACGATACCGGGAGATGCTGAATTCCTTATCTTTTTCCCGTCCCCGGCAAGCCATTGAAATGCCAAGATCGATTCATAAACTTTTATACAAGGTTTAGACCTTTAAATGGTGCTTCAATTATAAGGCGAACACAAGATTCGCATCTGGCGTCGGACAAAGAAGCGAACAGCCAAAAGGAATTATGATGGCGTCTCTATTCTTGTCTATGAACCGTTTTTTTCTCCTGATCCTGACGATGGTGTCCCTGGCTGTTGTAGAGCCGCATGCGGCCAATGCGGCGCAGGACCAGTTCTCGATGGATGAGATCGTCAATTCGGGGCAGAGATTTTTCGGATCGACATCCGGTGGTTTGGCATCGGCGGTCGAGAAGATTTTCCAGAGCTATGGTCTGCCGAACGGCTATATCCTGGGTGAAGAGGGATCGGGCGCCATCATCGGGGGCCTCACCTATGGCGAGGGCACGCTTTATACAAAGAATGCCGGGGATCACAAAAGTTTCTGGCAGGGCCCATCCATCGGATGGGACTTCGGCGGCCAGGGTTCCCGAGTCATGATGCTCGTCTACAATCTTGACGATATACAGAATCTCTACGGCCGTTTTGTCGGCGTGGCGGGCTCGGCCTATCTCTTCGCCGGTGTCGGTTTCAATGTCCTCAAGCGCAATCAGGTCCTGCTGGTCCCCATACGCACCGGCGTTGGCGCACGGCTTGGCGTGAATGTCGGTTATCTCAAGATCACCCAGTCTCCGACCTGGAACCCGTTTTGATCGTCCGCCTTTCCTGATGCATGAGCAAGACGCGGAAACCGTTCCGCGTCTTTGCCGTTTGATGGCGGACCGGCATTGTGCCAGATTTGAAGCGGGGGATATTCCGTTCTATCCTCCGCCTGACCTTCTAACAGGACCCTTATCGTGATCCAGACCGCACTTTATTTTGCCCTCGGATTTTTGAGTGCCGTCTTGTTGGCGCTGATCTTTGCGCCTCCGGTCTGGCGTCGCGCCATGCTGCTGACCCGCAGGCGCGTCGAAGCGGAAACACCGCTGACGCTCAATGAAATCCAGGCGCAGCGCGATGGATTGCGGGCAGAACACGCCGTAAGCGAACGCAAGCTGGAAATGACCCTGGCGGGCATCAAGGAAAAATCGGCGCAGCAACTGGCCGTGTTCAGCGAGAAGGAGCGGCAGGTCCGCCTGCTTTCGGCCGACGTTGCCGCCCGTGATGCAACGATCGCCGAATTGCAGGCATCCCTTGCGCAACGCGATCAGGCACTGGAAAAATCGGCGGAAGAGCTTGCCGGTACGGTGCAAACTCTGGAGCAGCGTTCCGCGGAGCTTGAACTCCTGCATCGCCGCCTGAACAGCACGGAGACGAAAGCCGACAGCCTGCAGATCGATGTGGCGGCACAGACCACCCGCATCGAGAACCTTTCGGACGAGCTGAAGGAAGCGCGCCGGGCCAAGCGGGACGGCGAAGAGCAGAAACACAAGCTGGAAACCGAGCTCAAGGCATTGCAACATTCGCTCGGACAGGAAACAAAGCGCGGCGATGGTGCGGAAACACGGGCAAGCGAACTGATGACGAAACTGTCGGACAACGAGGCCAAGCTTTTGCGGCGCGAAAAGGAAGTCGAGCGTCTCAACGAGCGCCTGCGCACCATCATTGCCGAAGGCCGCAAGCAGGGTGTCGCTGCGGACCATGCGCCGCGCGGCAAGCAGGCGCTTGTGCAGGCCGAGGAAAGCAAGCGGTTGCGTGAAGAGATGAACGCACTGGCGTCCCAGGTGGTTGCCATGGTTGCCCGGCTTGAAGGCCCGTCGTCTCCGGTGAACAAGCTCCTGGCAAGCGCAGGCGGCGAGGTCCCGGTGGCCTATGACGAAAACGGTGAAGCGATCACCAGTTTGGCAGATCGCATCCGCGCCCTGCAAAAAGCCGCTTCCGCGATGGCGTCAAATGCCGGAGAACCGGCTAAACCGTGACAGCGCGATGCCGGAGGCCGTGGCGACGTTCAGGCTGTCGAACGCTTCGGACATCGGAATTCTCACCGTCTTGAGCGTCTGCATCAGGGCTTTCGGCAGGCCTTCGCCCTCGGTTCCCAGCAGCAGCGCCGTGCGTGATCCCGGTTGTGCGGTGTAAAGGCTTTCCATGCCCGACGGACTGAGCGCGTAAATATCGAATTTCGCCTGCTGCAATGTGCTGACGAGATCATCAATCGAGCCTTCGCGCGCGAACGGAATCTTGAGTGCCGCACCCACGGACACGCGGATCGCCTTGCGGTAGAGCGGATCGCAGCTGGTTTCATCCATCAAGATGCAGTCAGCCTCGAATGCCGCGGCATTGCGAAAGATCGATCCCATATTGTCATGGTTGGATATGCCGCACAGCACCACGACAAGCGAGGCGGACGGCAGGGCATTGATCAGCTGGCCGGCTGAACGGGGTGCGCTGCGGCGGCCGACGGCAAGTATGCCGCGATGCATGGGGAAACCGGCAATCACATCCATGACGGCGCGCGATACGCAATAGACCGGAACGTCGTGCGGACAGAGGGCTATTTGCGCCGCAAGGCCGGCAAGCCGGTTTTCCAGGACCAGAAGCGACTCGACCGCGAAAGCCGCATTGGCAAGCAGCACGTTGAGCACAACCTTGCCCTCGGCAATGAAACGGCCTTCCCGTCCAACCAGATCGCGCTCGCGGACATTGCGATAGGGGCTGAGCCGCGCATCCTCTGCGTCATCGATGCGCGTGATGCGGTGTTCCAGCCAGCCTTCATCCTGTCGCGGCATCGTGTCAGACCGTTTCGCCTGCGGCGGCCAGGCCCGCCCGCGCTTCACCCGCCATGCGCACGAGGCTCTTATGCATGTCCCCGGCTGACGTCAGCGGTGCCGGAAACCAGATGCGCTGGACGTCGTCGCCATCGGCGATATCGAACCCATCGGCGTCAATTCCGGTCATGCGCCAGTTGCCTGCGGGTGCCTTTGCAAAGAAGCGGGCGTAGAGCGAAATGGCGTTGGCGTGATCCGCGTTCATATGTTCGACAGCGGATTTTTCCGCCGCCGCCAGCTCGTCATTGGCTGGATTGCCGGTGAGCAGATCCTCGACGGTCAACTGATAGGCCTTGCCAAAGCCGCCATTGAGGCTGGCGCCCGTGGGTTCCAGCCGGAAGAAGCGGAAATCACCCAATCCGGCGTAGAGTTTTGCCTTGGGCTGGTGCGAGATATAGCGCCATTCAATACGGGCGTGTTCTGCCGTATCGCGGGCAATTTCCCTTGCCCGGGCGAACACCGTTACACGCGGATGGGCAAGAGGATCGCCCTTGCCGGTCTCTCCGGCAAGCAGGGAGCAGCGCGGATCCGCGAGCAGGGCAGGCGTATGGGCGGAAAGGGCGGAGACCAGAATGACCGGCGTTCCATCATGGTCCGTGGAGAGGCCGACGCGGGTTGCGATCGGACCGCCTGTCGCGGGATCGAGCGTTGCGATGACGGCATGGCGCGCCTTGCGAATCAATGTCCGGGCGAGCCTGACGGCTTCGGCATCTGTCTCGCGCAGCACATCTTTTTTCTGTGTCACGGCTCATCCCTCGCATTGCTGGGCGAGAGATAATGGCTTGGCAGGCCCCCGGCAAGCCATTTTCACCGGGGAGGAATTATGCAGCTATCGGCCGGTTGTCGTTGAGGCCAACGTCGTTCATGCAATCGGCAAGCAAGTCGAGATCGACCGGTCCGATCGTGCACAGGACGGGCGCAAATTCTTCGGCCGGCACCTCGAGCGCCATCAACTCGACGAGCGCTTCCATCAGTGCTTCACGCGTGTCATACCTTGCAGAATAGTGGGGCATGATTCTGTCTTTCGAGCCGGATCAGTTGCATTAATCTTACTGCAAATACGGTAAACAAATTCTTAATTTTGCCATTTTTGGAAATTTTTTGCTTCTTTTATGAAGAAAATAACGCCATGATTTCAAATAGATGGTAAATTGTGATCACCCGTTAGCTCCATCTGCCATTGTTTGGCCCCAAATGACCTCAATCTGTGGGCAACTTCACCAGCAGGAAAAACAGCGATGAGAATTGCTTCGTGATCGGCGCAAGGAAGTGGAAAACCCCCTCGATCGTGGGTGTTATTGCCGCCATTGGCCTCGTCAGTGGTTGCACCACACAGAATGCCCAGCATGCCGGTAAGGTGAAGGCAAATCTGACAAGCAGCAATACGACCGTCTCCAAGACGTCCACCTATGCCTATACGCCGAAGGACAAGGAATGCCTGGAACGGGCGATGTTCTTCGAGTCCAACCGTTCGAGCAAGGATGGTCTGCTTGCGGTGGGCACCGTGGTGATGAACCGTCTCGATTCCGGCAAATATGCCAATACGATCTGCGGCGTGGTGGGCGAGAAGGGGCAGTTTGCTCCCGGCGTCCTATCGCGGCCCATGCAATCGGCAGCGCTTCCCGACGTACAGCAGGCGGCTGATGCCGTGCTCAAGGGCCAGCGCCATCCCAAGGTCAAGGACGCGATGTTCTTCCACACGGCCGGTCTGCGCTTCCCCTACCGCAACATGCACTATACGGTTGTTGCCGGTGGCAATGCTTTTTACGAGAAGCGTGACAGGTACAACTCGCCGGATTTGGGCAACAAGGTGGCCAGTGTTGCCATTGCCAATGCCTATATTGCCAGCATGAGAAATACGAACCCGGCCTCGGTCAACACCATCATGGTTGCCAGCGCGCAGCCGACGGTGACAACCGCGACATCCGGTCGTGTGACCAATCAGCCATTTGCCGTGGCGCAGGCCCAACCGATGCGTGGGGAAGCTCCGCAGCAGCTTGCTTTTGCCAATACCGCTGTGCCGGTTGATCCACCCGCACCAGCCATGGTCTTCACGGCGCCCGCACCCGCCCCGGCAAAGACGGCGGCCATGCCGCAGAATGCCGAGCAGGCAGTCCTTGCTTTTGAGGCACCGAAGAGCAAATCGGTCGATGCGATAGGGCAGATGCTGCTCGCGCAGGATCGTCCGGGCTTCACAAACTAGACAAGCAAAAGATCAGGCTCCAGCGTCGCCCTGGCGGCGCTGGTCAATATCCGTCTACGGCACGAGATAGTGCTGCGCCCACTCGCTGTGGGGAACCATCTGTCCAATTGCGTATTGAAATGTCAAAACGGTCATGTGATCGGGCGACGTCGTGCAGGTATAGGAGAGGTGGTACCATTCACCCTTGCTGCGAAAGGCAGCACCGGTCGACTGGATCTTGTCGCCGGTCACCAGCGGTTCCTTGAAGGCATAGGCGACCAGTTCGTCAGGCACCAGCTTGACCGGATCGTGGTGAATACGCTCCATGGCTTCCAGATCGCAGCGCTGTTCCAGCCGGGTCTCGGGACTCAATCCCTCCAGCTCTTCCGCTTCGGTTGAATCCATGGCTTTGGCTGAGCCCATCACGGCGGCCGTCGCCAAAAGCATGGCCAGAACTGATTTCATCGATGCCGCGCTCTCCGAAAATGGGCAGAAGGACAAGGGTCCGGGTCCGGATGCCGGAAAGGCTCCAATGTCTCCCGGATTGGGACCAAATTATGAAAAGCTCTACGACTGCTTGCGGGCAACCGGCTTCTTGTCGCCATTGGCTTCGATATAGGCGTAGATATAGGCAAATGACGGCAGGGCGGTGTTCGACGGCTCGACAAGACCGGCAACGCTGCCGAGAGAAGCCGCATAATTGTTGCAGTTGAAACCGAACATCGTCCATTTCGGCGGGTTGGCCAGATTGGCGCGTACCTTGCCGAGAAGGCTCTGATACTGCGTTTCCGTCAAGGATACACGATAGGCCGCACCTGTGGCGAAATGGCAGTCGGCGTAACTGGGCTTCAGTTCTGCGGGCATGGGAATGAGGGCGCCGCCGTAAAGGCCCAGCAGACTGCCCTTGGGGAAGAGGCCGTTATACTGGCGCGTGACGGGATTGCCATTGGCATCCAGCCTGCCGAAAACCACATACATGTGGCCGCTTGGAATGCCGGGCGACAGGCGCTGACGGAATTCGATGTAGGCGGGGTCGCCGGGCCTGGTGCGGTTGGCCGTCAGCTTGACCGCGGATCCGCTGGCGCTGCCATGGGCGGCGCAGGTCAGTTCCGGCATTTCCGCAGCATAGGCCGACGGGGCAACGGACACGCTGGATGGCGGTGTCGACTGGCAGGCCGCGAGGGTGAGGGCAAAGGCCGGTGCGAGGAACATCTTGAACGAGGTTGATGCGTTTGAAGCGGTGTTCAGCAAGACAATTCTCTTTTCAATCCTGTGATGGCTTTGCCGCTGAAAACGGCACAGCTTTCAATAGACCAATGGCAATACGCGCCATGTTCTGGCGCGATATTGGCGATACTCTTCCCCGAAGGCCTCTTCCATCATCTGTTCTTCCGCCCCAATTCTGGAGAAGAACAGGAATCCGAACCCCGCCAGACCCGATAGACCGGCGATATAATTGGGCAAAAGCAAGGCCTGGGTCAATGCCATGAGCCAGAAGGCTGTGTACATGGGATGCCGCAGGCGTTTGTAGATGCCCGTGGTAATAAGTTTGTGATCCTGCTTCAGTTGCAGGGAGACCGACCACATCTGCCCCAGGGCCTTGTGCGTGAGCCGGAACAGCAGCAGTGCGGCGATGCCGGTCAGGATACCCAAGACGAAGAGGACGGGGCTTGGCGCGTAGGAGGCGAATCCCGGCCGGCCGGTGGCCACATAGACGGCCGGAATGATGCCGAGGCCGGTCAGCGATATGGCGAGCCGCAGCGTGTCGGCGCCCTTGCGGCGGTCAACGGTCAGTTTCGCGCGGCGCGCACGCCTGTCGAACGGGCGGCGCAAGAGATACCAGGCGACGATAAGAACGACCCACAGGGCCTTTCCGGCAACGGCAAGTGACATCATATGGTGGCAGTTTCGGCTATTTTCATGGGTGAGGCGGACTGGGCGGCGCATTCGCATGGCAGTCCGCCGCGTGCGGCGACATCGGCAAAGGTTTCCGGCCCGCAGAGAATCGCATGCCAGGAATAGGCCGAGCGCTTTTCGACGCCATAGACGAATTGCCGGTGCACGCGGAAGAAATTCCGGCGGATGGACCTGTAGGTTTCGTCGCACAATTGGCTGCGGAAGCGGACCTTGACCAGGACGGGCGATTCCGCATCCGCGATATTCAGATCACGGACGGGATTGGATTTGTAGAAATTCATCGGGTCGGTCAGCGATTGGGCGTCGACCCAAATGGCGCGGCTGCGCGCGACGGCTTCGACGCTTGCCCGCAGGGCTTTGGCGGCCGGATGCAATGCCAGCTTGAGCAGGCTCGAACCCACGGTGAGCAGGCCATAGCGCCGGGAATCATTCTGCTGTAGGGCGGCATCGAGAATGTGCAGGGCGCAGATCGCGCCCATGCTGTGCGCGGCAACGACGACCTCGGTCGCAGGCGCCGCTTGGCTGATCCGGGCCGCGGCATCGCTGATGACATGGTGCAGTTTCGCCGTGATGTCGGGACGGTTGTCGCGTGCCATGTCGCGCGCGAATGTCCAGTCGTCCATGATCAGGAGAAAGTGCATTTTCCGCGCTGCCACGGCAAGCAGGGCCAGGGCCGCCGCCAGGCCGACGGCAACGGCAACCGCCGCCTGCTGCGTCATCGCCAAGGCGAGGCGTCCGGCACCGATGGACAGCACGGCAACGGCACCCATGATGACGAGCGGATAAAGGAAGAAAAGCGCATAGCGCCAGCTTGTCGACAGGAAGCGGAAGAACGTGCCGCTGACGATGAAATCGATCAGAGCAACGATGCCGCTGAGGATGCGGACGGCAGGATTGCGTGCGGCATAGAAATGGTTGATGTCACCCAGGCCATAGAGGACAAAATCGGTCCTGGCGGACCAGTTCGCACCGGCGGTTACAAGCGTGAACTCCCCCACGCCGACGCCGCCCTCGGCGGACGATACTTTCAACGCGCCATCTTCCTGCAACGACATGTCATAAACAGGCGCTGTCTTGGTTGCCTCCCGCAGGAAGCGCCGATGATGGGCCTCGACCGGCATATGTTCAAAGCCTGGCAAGAGAACAACCAGGCGATTGATAACGGACATCTGCCACCTTTCCAGGTTCCGATTGCGACGGTGTCAGCGCTCTCAGCTGAATCGAGCCAAAAAGGAATTTAGATGACCGACGTTAACAGAACGTCGTCAAAGGCAAAGAGTTGCAATGGTTGGTGCCATCGCAGCCTTTTGGCGTATCCGCCTTTCAGCCCACACCTGTCCAATCGCTATTATTTAGGCGCCATGCGTATCGCGCCGTCAAGACGAATCGTTTCGCCGTTCAACATGGGGTTGTCGATGATGTGCAGGGCCAAGGCTGCATATTCCTCGGGTTTGCCGAGGCGGGAAGGGAACGGAATGGAGGCTGCCAGAGAATCCTGAACCTCCTGCGGCATGGCCAGAAGCATGGGCGTGCCGAATATGCCGGGTGCAATGGCCATGACCCTGATGCCGAAACGCGCGAGTTCGCGGGCGGCGGGCAATGTCAGACCGGCAATGCCTGCCTTCGATGAAGCATAGGCCGCCTGGCCGATCTGGCCATCGAAGGCGGCAACCGAGGCGGTTGAAATGATCACGCCGCGTTCACCCGTGTCCAGCGGCTCGAGCTTGGCGGCCGCATCGCTGACCAGCCGCAGCATGTTGAACGAACCGATGAGATTGACCTCGATGACCCGGCGGTACAGTTCCAGATCATGCGGACCGTCGCGGCCGACAATCCGCCCGGCATTGGCGATACCGGCGCAGTTCACCAGGATTCGTGCGGTGCCAAGCTTGTTTGCGACATGGGCGACTGCCCGCTCGGCGTCGTCCGCGCTCGATACGTTGCAGGCGACCGCCAGGCCGCCTATGTCATCGGCAACTTTTTGCGCCGCATCGGCATTGATGTCGAAAAGGGCGACTTTTGCGCCTTTCTCTGCCAGCGCGCGCGCCGTCGCCGCGCCCAGGCCCGATCCGCCACCCGTAACAATCGCTGTTTGGCCCTGAACGTTCACAATGCATCTCCTCGTTGATTTTCATGCGTTCTGGCACGAGTTTGGGTGCTGATCCAGTCGTTATTTGCGGGCGCAGATGGTGAAAAGCATGTCCGGGCCCGGATTATGCCGATTTAAAAACGCTGCTTAGCAAAAGTTCGAGACGTCTCATTTAGTGAATTTCGCTATTTTTACGGCTTTGTTAAAAAGTTTCCCCAGAATCTTCGTTTCTTCATGAGGTGGTAGGTTGACTGCGAATAAATCTGCTTGCATTGCGACATTGCAAAGGCTTCCATGCAACCTCGGTTGCGGGCATGGGGGCCGGCAACACAAAAAACCTCTGAAGGTGGAAAAATGAAGACCTACAAGAAACTCCTTGCGGCGACAGCGCTTGCAATGTTGACGGGTGGGCTGATGGCAGGTGGAGCCTCGGCTAAATCTCTCGTGTTCTGCTCTGAAGCTGCTCCCGGCGGTTTCGACCCTGCGCTCTATACCGGCGGTGAAACGCTTGACGCGACCGGACAGGCTGTTTTCAACAAGCTTGTTGAATTCAAGCTTGGTACATCCGAAGTCGAGCCGAGCCTGGCAACAAGCTGGACGATTTCCGATGACGGCCTTGAATACACATTCAAGCTTCGTCCGGGCGTCAAGTTCCAGACAACCAGCTATTTCACGCCAACGCGCGATCTGAATGCCGATGACGTTGTTTTCTCCTTCGAACGTCAGAAGGAAGGCAGCAAATGGGCCAAGTATGTCGAAGGCGCGACCTACGAATATTTTGAAAGCATGGACTTCCCCAAGCTGATCAAGGAAGTCAAGAAGGTCGATGACCTGACGGTCAAGATCGTGCTGAACAAGCCAAGCGCCCCGATGCTTGCCGGTCTTGCAATGGACTTCTCCTCGATCGTCTCGAAGGAATATGCCGATAAGCTTCAGGCTGACGGCACACCGCAGAAGTTCAACGAGCAGCCCGTCGGATCAGGCCCATATCAGTTCGTTGATTACCAGCTGAACACGGCCATCCGTTATGAAGCCAACCCCGGCTATTGGAAGGGCAAGGTAAAGATCGACAACCTGATTTTCGCTATAACGACCGATGCTGCTGTACGCGTACAGAAGATCAAGGCGGGCGAATGCAATATCACCATCTATCCTGATCCGGCTGACGTGGCGGGCCTCAAGGCTGATACCAATCTGAAGGTTATTCAGAAGCCAGGCCTGAATATTGCTTATCTTGGTTACAACACGACCCAGGCCCCCTTCGACAAGCCGGAAGTGCGCAAGGCGCTCAATATGGCCATCGACAAGAAGGCAATCGTTGATGCCGTCTATCTCGGTCAGGGCACACCGGCGGTCAACCCGATCCCGCCGACAATGTGGTCCTATGACAAGGCAATCAAGGATGACGAATACAACCCTGAAGCAGCCAAGAAGGCTCTCGAAAAGGCTGGCGTCAAAAATCTGTCGATGAAGATCTGGGCGATGCCGGTTGCGCGCCCCTACATGCCGAACGGCCGCCGTACGGCTGAACTGCTGCAGTCCGACTTTGCCAAGGTCGGCGTGAAGGTCGAGATCGTCAGCTATGACTGGCAGGAATACCTGAAGCGCGCTTCCGATCCGAAGCATGACGGTGCGGTCATCCTCGGCTGGACCGGTGACAATGGCGATCCGGACAACTTCCTTGCCGTGCTGCTGTCGTGTCAGGCCGTTGGCCAGGCCAACCGTACCGCATGGTGCAACAAGGAGTTCACTGCGCTCATCGACAAGGCTGCTGTGACTGCCGATCAGGCCGAACGCACCAAGCTTTACGAACAGGCTCAGGTCATCTTCAAGCGTGAAGCACCATGGGCCACTTTGGCGCACTCGTTGGTAACCGATGTGACGACGAAGAATGTGACCGGTTACGTGCAAAGCGCGTTCGGTGTTCACAACTTCGCCGATGTTGACATCACCGAGTAATTGACTCCTCGCGGTACCGGCTTCGGCCGGTACCGCCTTTTATTGGGTTACCATGTTCCGATACATCGCTTCACGAGTGCTGCTGCTGATTCCGACCTTTATCGGCATCAGCTTTGTGGCTTTTATGTTTATCCGCCTGCTGCCGGGCGATCCTGTCATTGCGCTCGCAGGCGAGCGCGGCATGACGCCGGAGCGTCACCAGATGCTGCTTGAGCAGTTCGGCTTCAACAGGCCGATCTGGGAGCAGTACTTCTCGTTCCTTTGGAATATTTTCCATGGGGATTTTGGGACGTCGATCGCCAGCAAACGGGCGGTCCTTGCGGACTTCCTCTCCCTGTTCCCAGCTACGCTTGAGCTCAGTCTCTGCGCCATGCTGTTTGCCGTCATCATTGGCATTCCCGCCGGCATTTTCGCCGCGGTCAAGCGCGGTTCGATCTTCGACCAGCTGAGCATGGGAATTGCATTGGTTGGTTATTCCATGCCGATTTTCTGGTGGGGTATCCTGCTGATCATCCTGTTCGCCGGTATTCTGCACTGGACGCCGGTCTCGGGCCGCATGGATCTGATCTATTTCTTCAAGCCCACAACCGGCTTCATGCTGATTGACAGTCTCATTTCCGGGCCGAAAGGTGCGTTCAAATCCGCATTCTCGCACCTGATCCTGCCGACGATTGTGCTTGGAACCATTCCGCTCGCGGTCATCGCCCGCCAGACACGTTCAGCCATGCTGGAAGTGCTGGGTGAGGATTATGTGCGCACGGCGCGTGCCAAGGGTCTTGCGCCCAAGCGGGTCATCGGCATCCATGCCCTGCGCAATGCCATGATCCCTGTCATCACGACCATTGGCCTGCAGATGGGCCTGCTGATGGCAGGCGCCATCCTCACGGAGACGATTTTCTCCTGGCCAGGTATCGGCAAGTGGATGATCGACGCCATCGCCAAGCGCGATTATGTCGTCGTTCAAGGCGGCCTGATGCTGGTCGCGCTGATCGTCATGACCGTCAATTTGATTGTCGATCTGCTCTATGCGGTCGTCAACCCGCGTATCCGCGTAAAGTGAGGAACCGTGACTAACGAAGTTTCCCCTCCCGCACCGCTCGCCGCCGCCCCGTCAACGGGCCGCATGGGCAGGTTCACGGAATTCTGGTTCTATTTCAGCGTCAACAAGGGCGCTGTCATCGGGCTTGCCACTCTGATTTTTCTGGTACTTGTTGCCATTCTCGGACCGTTCATTGCGCCGCATGCGCCCTATGAGCAATATCGTGAAGCGCTGTTGACGCCGCCAGCCTGGCAGGAGGGCGGCAATTCGTCGTTCCTGCTGGGAACGGATGCCGTCGGCCGCGATCTGCTGTCCCGCCTGATCTATGGCGCGCGCTTCTCGCTGTTCATCGGTCTGATCGTCGTTGCCATTTCCATGGTCACGGGCGTCATTCTCGGTGTTCTCGCCGGCTATTTCCGCGGTTGGGTCGATGCGCTGATCATGCGCATCATGGACATCATTCTCGCCTTTCCGCCGCTGTTGCTGGCGCTGGTGCTCGTCGCCATTCTGGGACCTGGGCTGTTCAATGCGATGATCGCCATTGCGCTGGTTCTGCAGCCGCACTTCGCCCGTCTGACGCGCGCAGCGGTCATGAGCGAAAAGAACCGTGAATATGTGACTGCCGCCAAGCTTGCCGGCGCGGGTCACATACGGCTGATGTTCAAGACGATCCTGCCGAACTGTCTGGCACCGCTGATCGTTCAGGGCACGCTGTCCTTCTCGAACGCGATTCTTGAAGCGGCGGCTCTTGGCTTCCTCGGCATGGGTGCGCAGCCGCCCACACCGGAATGGGGCACCATGCTTGCCGAAGCGCGCGAATTCATCCTGCGTGCCTGGTGGGTTGTGACTTTCCCCGGTCTGGCCATCCTGATTACCGTGCTTGCGATCAATCTCGTCGGCGACGGTCTGCGCGATGCCCTCGATCCCAAGCTGAAGAGGAGCTGAGATCATGGCGCTGCTTGAAATCAAGAATCTCTCGGTCGGATTTGACACGAGCTCTGGCCAGTTCATGGCCGTGCAGGGGATCGACCTGCATGTCGATGCCCGCGAAGTGCTGGCCATTGTCGGTGAGTCCGGCTCCGGCAAATCGGTTGCCATGCTTGCGGTGATGGGGCTTTTGCCGAAGACGGCCACCGTCACGGCCGACACCATGACCTTCAATGGCCATGACATGCTGACGATGACGACCAAACAGCGGCGGGAGATCGTCGGCCGCGACGTGGCGATGATCTTTCAGGAACCCATGGCAAGCCTCAATCCGTGCTTTACGGTTGGCTTCCAGCTGGAAGAAGTTTTGCGCTTCCATATGAAAATGGATGCCAGAACCCGGCGCACGCGGGCAATCGAATTGCTGCAGCAGGTCGGTATTCCCACGCCGGAGGAACGGCTGAACTCGTTCCCACACCAGATGTCGGGCGGCCAATGCCAGCGCGTCATGATTGCCATCGCCATTGCCTGCAATCCCAAGCTGCTGATTGCCGACGAACCGACGACGGCGCTCGACGTGACCATCCAGAAGCAGATTCTCGATCTGCTGGTCAGCCTGCAGGCCAAGCATGGCATGGGTTTGATCATGATTACCCATGACATGGGCGTCGTCGCGGAAACGGCTGATCGCGTGATTGTCCAGTACAAAGGCCGCAAGATGGAGGAAGCCGACGTGCTGTCTCTGTTTGAAACGCCGAAGAGTCCCTATACGCGTGCCCTTCTTTCGGCCTTGCCGGAAAATGCGACGGGTGACCGCCTGTCCACCGTCGCAGACTTCATGAAGAACGAAGCCGCCAATGCAGGAGCAGCAACATGAGCGAGATCGTTCTTGAAGGGCGCAATATTGTCCGCGATTACCACGTCAGCGGCGGCCTGTTCGGCAAGCCGAAGACAGTGCGTGCGGTCAAGGGTGTCAGTTTCACGCTGGAGAAAGGCAAGACCCTTGCCATTGTCGGCGAAAGCGGCTGCGGAAAGTCGACGCTCGGCCGCATCCTGACGCTGATTGATCCGCAGTCGGAAGGCGAGCTGCTGATTGACGGCAAACCCATCAACATTGCCAAGGACAGGGTGACGCCGGAAATGCGCCGCAAGGTGCAGATCATTTTCCAGAATCCCTATGGTTCGCTCAACCCGCGCCAGAAGATCGGCGAGGTTCTCGGCGAACCGCTGCTGCTCAACACCAACAAGTCCGCCGCCGAGCGGCGGGACCTTGCCATGCAGATGCTGGTGAAAGTTGGCCTCGGTCCGGAGCACTACAACCGCTATCCGCACATGTTTTCCGGCGGGCAGCGCCAACGTATCGCCATTGCCCGTGCATTGATGATGAGCCCAAGCCTGCTTGTCCTTGACGAGCCGGTCTCCGCGCTTGACCTTTCGGTGCAGGCACAGGTCCTCAACCTGCTGGCTGACCTTCAGGATGAATTCAACCTGACCTATGTGTTCATCAGCCATGACCTGTCGGTCGTGCGCTACATCGCCGATGAGGTGATGGTGATGTATTACGGCGAAGTGGTTGAGTACGGAACGCGGGACGAGGTATTTTCGAACCCGCAGCACAGCTATACCAAGACCTTGTTTGCGGCGACGCCGAAATCCGATGTCGCCAGCATCCGTGCCCGTCTGGAGAAGAAAAAAGCCGCCGCTTGATTTTAGCGCGCGGTTCGTCCGTTAATGGCAGACCCGTTGTGCGTGGTTAACCACGCACAGCACGATTTGCAGGAGGAACTGTTATGAGCGGACGTCAGCCGATTGCAACTGCCCCGAAGGACGGCAGCAAGGTCCAGGTCTTCTGGACGGACGAGGACGGGCAGGAGAACGAATCCCTGGCGCAATACCGGTCGCTGGACCGCCTGAAGGCAACTGGCGGCCAGTGGGATGAAACCGACGCGGGCTGGTGGATCTTCACCGATTCAAACACGCAGAAGAAAGTCACGCCGCATGCATGGCAACCGGCCGGCAAAAGCGGCGATAACGATGAGGACGGCGACGACAAGTAGACCTGTCCGCGCTTCAAGCCGCCGCTGAAATCTCGAAATCGACGTGGATTTTGTCGTAAGGGAAGATCATCTTGCCAGTCCCGGTTTTGGTGATCACCC
Source organism: Phyllobacterium sp. 22229 (assembly GCF_052056495.1). NCBI lineage: Bacteria > Pseudomonadati > Pseudomonadota > Alphaproteobacteria > Hyphomicrobiales > Phyllobacteriaceae > Phyllobacterium > Phyllobacterium sp. 22229. Next base: position 58,897 of record NZ_JBQEPA010000019.1, on the reverse strand, counting down.
CCGCATTCAGAAGCAGTGTGACATCCGCATGAACGCCCTTGAAATCGCGCTCAGCCCGGCGTGCGATTTCGCGGATGCTCAGAGGGCCTGCTCCGGCCATTGCGGTCACGATCTCCAATCGCTTGGGCGACAGAATTTTGTGCATGACCTCCCAGGTGACAAAACTGAACTGGGGTGTCGTCTCGGCCTCACCTGTTTTCCAGGCGATCTCAACATCATCGAGAGCGGACGCCAGTGTCTGAACCTTAAAGGTGATTGTTTTCATGGAGCATCTTTCAACATCGCCTTTGAAATCCGCCAGAAGCGCTTCTATCGTCGAAAACGCATAGGGAATTTCCGCTTCTCCAATATGCCTGTGATCGCCTTTGCCAGCTTCATTGTCGTACCGTAACACGCAGACATTATTGGCAACCAAAGCAAAACGATATTTGTACGTGTGGCTGCTGCCTTTCAATGGCGCCGGAATACGCCAGACCACAATCTCCGTGAATATGTTCTGGCCCACGAAGACCCGCCGGGAAACAAGGCTTTCTGCCTGCGCCATGACTGTACCATCATCAAAAAACGATGTAAATCACACCATCAATATGGAGTGAACCATCGCATTGTAGGGATGTTCACGGCTGGTTTCTCTGATGCTTTAGTAGCCCCCGCACGATGTCGTCGGCGGAGATCATGCCGAGAATGGCGCCGTTCTCGACAATGCCGACATCGCCGCCATTTTTCGACACCGCCTGCATGATCTGGCGCACGGGGGTGGCCAGCCGTGCCGTCGCGGCGAAGGGACGGTTGGCGGACCGGCTGCGGTCAAGCGGCACCATGATGTCGCCGGCCGTCAGCACACCCAGCGGATTCATGTTGGCCACGAAGTCAGCGACATAATCATTGGCCGGGTTGAGCAGGATATCCTGCGCCGTGCCGCACTGGATGATGCGGCCGCCCTCCATGATGGCGATGCGATTGCCGATCTTCATCGCTTCGTCGAGATCGTGGCTGACGAAAACGATGGTTTTCTTCAGCCGTTCCTGCAGGCTGAGCAGTTCGTCCTGAAGGCGGGTACGAATGAGCGGATCGAGCGCCGAAAACGGCTCGTCCATCAACAGGATCGGTGCGCCGGTGGCAAAGGCGCGGGCAAGGCCGACACGCTGCTGCATGCCGCCGGAGAGCTCGCCGACCTTGCGCTTGGCCCAGTCCTTCAGATTGACCAGCGCCAATTGCTGTTCCACGGCTTCCGCCCGGTCTTCCTTGGACACACCCGACAATTCGAGACCGAAGCCGACATTTTCCTCGACCGTGCGCCAGGGCAAAAGGCCAAACTGCTGGAAGACCATGGAGACAAGATGCTTGCGCAGATCGCGCAGCGTATTCTTGTCCGCCTTGCCGACATCGACGGAGCGGCCGCCATGATGCACGACGACCGAGCCGCGCGAAATCGGGTTGAGGCGGTTGATGGCGCGCAGGAGCGTGGATTTGCCCGAGCCGGACAGGCCCATAAGCACGAGGATTTCACCTTCGGCAATAGTGATTGAGCAATTGTGGACGCCGAGCACATGGCCGGTTTCCGCCTGGATGTCCGACCGGCTCTTGCCCTGGTCGGCAAGCGCCAGCGCGCCGTCTGTCTTCTTGCCGAAAATGATGCAGACGTTTTCAAGGGTGATCGCGGTCATTCACCAGGCTCCTTGCCGGGACGGAAGATACGGTCAAGCACGATGGCGACGACCACGATGACAAGGCCTGCCTCGAAGCCCAATGCCGTGTTGACCGAATTGAGCGCGCGGACAACCGGAACGCCGAGCCCATCGGCACCGACCAGGGCGGCAATGACCACCATGGACAGCGACAGCATGATGGTCTGGGTCAGGCCCGCCAGAATTTGCGGCATGGCATAGGGCAGTTCGATCTTCCACAGAAGCTGGCGCGACGATGCGCCAAAGGCTTCACCTGCCTCAACCAGATGCTGCGGGGTGGAGGACACGCCCAGATGCGTCAGCCGGATCGGAGCAGGCAGAACGAAGATCGCCGTTGCGATCAGGCCGGGCACCATGCCGATGCCGAAGAAGACGATGGCCGGGATGAGATAGACGAAGGTCGGCAATGTCTGCATCAGATCAAGGACGGGCCGGATGGCCGCGTAGAAGCGGGGGCGGTGGGCGGCGATGATGCCGACGGGGACACCGATGCCCATGCACAGGATGCAGGAGGAGAGCACCAGCGTCAGTGTCTCCATCGTTTCCTTCCAGTAGCCCTGATTGAGAATGAACAGGAAGCCGAAGAGAGTGAGCAGGGTGACCGCAATCGAACGGCGCAGCGCATAGGCAACCGCTGAAAAGATGGCGACCATGATCAGCGGATGCGGATATTTCAGGACGAACATGAGGCCGTCGATGAACGACTGCATGACGAAGGCGAGCCCATCGAAAAACCCGGCGAAATTGTTCGTGAGCCAGTCGACGACGGCCTTTGCCGTCTTGCCTACCGGAATCTTGTCTTGTGTCAGCCAGTCCAAGCGAAAATTCCTCTGTCGGTTGCAGTATCAGGCGAAAGAATCGCCCGGCGCAGGCGCCGGGCGACAATATCGGCAGGCCTTAAAGACCGAGAGACTTTTTGACGGCTGGCAGACCGTCCTTGCCGTCAACCGTGGTCACACCGGCAAGCCAGGTGTCGAGAATGGCAGGATTGGCCTTCAGCCATTCGGAGGCGGCCTTCGGGCCGTCTTCGCCGTCATCCAGAATCTTGCCCATGATCTCGTTTTCCATTTTCAGGTCGAATTTGAGATTGGCCAGAAGTTTGCCAACATTCGGGCATTCGGTCGTATAGCCGGCGCGAACATTGGTGTGAACGGTTGCACCGCCAAAGTCGGGGCCGAAGAAATCATCGCCGCCGGAAAGATACTGAATCTTGAAGTTGGTGTTCATCGGATGCGGCGCCCAGCCGAGGAAGACGATGGGCCCCTTGGTTTTCGTCTGCTTGGCAACCTGCGCCAGCATTCCCTGCTCGGATGATTCGGCAACCTCGAAGCCCTTTAGGCCGAAAGCATTCTTGGAGATCATGTCGAGGATCAGGCGGTTGCCGTCATTGCCCGGCTCGATGCCATAGATCTTGCCGCCGAGCTCGTCCTTGAACGTGACGATATCCTTGAAGTCTTTCAAACCCTTGTCATAAAGGTACTGCGGTACTGCCAGCGTATATTTTGCGCCGGTGAGATTCACACCGAGATCCTCAACCGTCTTGTTGTCGAGATAGGGTTTGAGATCGGCGGCCATGCTGGGCGTCCAGTTGCCCAGGAATACGTCGATGTCTTTCTTGCCGAGGGACGCATAGGTTACGGGAACCGACAGGACCTTCGTATCGGTGGAATAACCCAGTCCCTTGAGCACGGCGCTTGCCGCTGCCGTGGTCGAGGTAATGTCGGTCCAGCCGACATCGGCGAATCGAACGGACTTGCAACTCGCGGGTTCCGCGGCGAATGCGGTGCCGGCGGTCAGCGTGAGAGCCAGTGAAATGGTCAGTTTGGTCAACATTTTCATCGATTGTTCTCCCTCTCCGGTTTTCTACCGGCTGTTAAGGGCATGAACCAAGCACCAATTTCGCAGGGGTTCAAGCATAGCCGCGCATAAATCCGGTCAATTCGCGACAGTTGTTGATATTCCGGCAAAAGTTGCACCCTCTGCACCGGAGAGGCTTCAAGCGCGGCCACGAGTCTGATTAAACGCCCCTATGGCAAAACTTTATTTCAGCTACTCCACAATGAACGCCGGCAAGTCCACCATGCTCCTGCAGGCGTCCTACAATTATCAGGAACGCGGCATGCGGACGATGATGTTCACGGCTGCGCACTATGCGGAAAATGGCGTCGGCGTGATTTCCTCCCGTCTTGGCGTGACCGCTGCGGCCGAGCTTTACCGCGACGAGGACAATCTTTTCGACCGGATTGCATCGGCGCATGGCGAGAATGCATTGAGCTGCGTTTTCGTTGACGAGGCGCAGTTCCTCACCCGGGAACAGGTCTGGCAACTGGCACGCGTTGCCGACCGGCTGCATCTGCCCGTCATGTGTTTCGGACTGCGCACGGACTTTCAGGGCAAGCTTTTCCCCGGCTCGGCGGAGCTGCTGGCCATCGCCGATACGCTGCGGGAGATCAGGACCATCTGCCATTGCGGCTCGAAGGCGACCATGGTCGTCCGGCATGATGCGGCTGGCAGGGCAATCGTTGAAGGAGATCAGGTGTCCATCGAGAAATCCGTGTATGTCTCGCTTTGCCGCAAGCATTGGGAAGAAGAAACCGGGCGGATTGCTTTGGACCATTAGAGCCGGCTCCGGCCCAATATCGCCTGTCATTTTTCTACAGGCTTTTTTTCGTTAAATGCCGTGTCTATATTCGGGCGGCAGATAAATTTATGATTTTATCTTGGGCATCTAGGGGAGACACCAATGGCGAGCTTGCAGAGCTTTGATACCGAGATCGAAAAGACCCGGAACATGGTCAATGAGATGCGGACGAAAATAGACCAGTCCAGCGTCGTGCTCGACAAGTTCGCCAAGGCGGATACCGCGATTGGAAATCCTGACTTCGATATTGAAAATGCCCGCATCGACGATGTCCTGCGCCAGCAGAAGGTGATGGAAGGCAATATTGCCGACCTGATCATCGGACTGGAAGATGCGACCAATGTCTTCGGTTCCGAATTTGAAAGCATGAAGAGCTATTCCGGCTGGGAAAAGCTGGTCGGCGTTTTCTCCAAGGACAAGATGCAGCGTCTGCGCACGGATCGCGTGCGCAACATGTCGCTGGCCGGCAATCTGCAGGAATTGCTGTCGAAGTCCGACCGCATCGTTGGCATTCTCAAAGAGCAGAAGACCATTCTCGATGCGCGCTACAAGACGTCGGAAGCCAGCCTTGCCAATGTGATCGAGCGCCGCAAGACGACAGTGGCGACGCTCGAAGCCACCCAGAAGCGCATCGAAGAGCTGAACCCGCTGCTGCTCGATATTGAAAACCGGATTGCCGCCTCCACCGATCAGGGCACCCGCGCCACGCTGGAAGGCGACCGCTCGAAACTGGCAACGGAATACAATGAGCGTCAGGCGAAGGAGCAGGAGCTTCTGGCGGAAAGCCAGACGCTGGAACGCTACACCTCCATGTTCCAGACATTCGTCGATTCGCTCAACAACCAGATCGCCGCGCAGAGCACGCTGATCAACAAATTGTCGATCGATACCGAACAGCGCATCGTTCTCTACAAGGCGCTGGAAGATTCCTTGAAGACGGCCGCCCAGCAGGACGTTGCCCACAAGATCAATACCCTTGGCAGCCGCGTCGATACGGCGGCGGAAGAGACCATGGCCGGTGTTGGCGCCGCGGCGCAGAAACACATTGGCGACCTTCTGGAGATGCACGAGAAGAACATGGTCAGCACCCAGGATATCCAGCGGCGCAAGAAGCTCGCCGACGATGCATTCTCACGCCGTTTCTCGGAAGTCCTGAAGAAACACAATTCCGCTGACTACGTGCAGAATTAATGGCTGGGAATGCTGATCTGACCGCCGCCGAACGCTATTTCGGTGCGATCCGCGCTGCGCTGGACGGGCTGGATATTTTTCTCAACAACCAGCAGTCGCCGCTCTACAAGCACGATCTCGTCGCCCAGACCGTATCGGAATATCTGCGGCGGCTGGAAGCCTCCTTCGAATGCTGGCGCAACCGGATCGGCTTTACCGACCGGTTCCAGATTTCGCGCGCCGAAAGCGGCTTTCCGGTTTTCCAGAATGTGCTGGAACTGGAAAATGACAAGCGGGACACCAGGGCCCGGCTGGCGGCCATTCCGCCAGCGGCAGCGCTGCGCCATGAAATGGCGGATTTCATCCTGCGGCACCGCGCCTTTCCGCGCGATCTGCAGAAATCGATGGCGGAGCGGATTTATCTGGAAGCGGTCGAGCAGGGCGAGGTTTTCTCGCCCTTCATCCTGCCGGTGACCATCCGCGTTTCAGTCAATCCAAAGACCATGCGGCCGCTCTACGTGGTGCACTGGGGCGCCTTTGACGGCGCTTCCAACCTGCCGCTGATCTACATGGCGATCATCGAGGATTCGTCGGACGGCCTCGTGGAAACCCTCGTGGGCAAGGATGGCAAGCTCAATCCCGGCGTGCGGATTCCGTTGCCTGTCGGCGGCCTGCTCAATCCGGAACTGGCGCGGCGTTTTGATGATTTCGCCGCCAAGAATTCGGCCTATTCGCTGTCGCCGGTCACGATTGCGACAAGCCTCGATACGGATTTTCCGGAGCTTCACCCCAAGCAGTTGCGGCGCGTGGTTCTCGGGCCGTTCTATACGACGGGTATTACCGAGCATAACCAGACGGTTGCCGACGTTCTGGAACGCGTGCGCAAGCCGGAGGATGCCTGGCTTCTGACATGGACCATGCAGGAGGTTTTCTCCAAGGCGGAACGGCCGGGAAAGCGCGGGCTGTGGTCGTCGGAGCCGGCGCGCGAGGAGTTCTATATCAATACGGATGATCTGGAGGCAGCCCGGCAGGGCGTCAGCAGTTACGAACAGCACGCGCTGGTGCCGCACGAAGCCTATCAGGCGCTCTATGCCTCGGGCGAGGCCAGCCGCATTTTCAGCGGGTTCAAAACCCATATCCTGTCCAATGGCCAGGTCATCAGCGACATTTAGGGGAGCACGATCATGGATGTCGGTTTGACCACCATCGACGAGAAGGACATCACCAAGCATCTGCCGGTGGCGCAGGCCATGGTCACGCGCTTTGTCGTGCTGGAATCGGGCGATGCGAAATCCGGGACCGAGCTTGCCGGTACCGGGCGGCGGTTTGTCTCAACCGTTTCGACCGGCGGTTTGCGGTCAACGCGCGAGGTGGATCTGACCAGGACAATCCAGGCCGTCCGTCCTGATGACCAGATGTTGTCCATCGCCCAGCACACGCTGTTGTTCCGGGTGCGCCGTGGCGTGGCGGTGGCATTGGCTGTTGCCGATGTTTTCGGCCGGCAGAGTGATCTGGAGAACCTTTTGGCGCGCAATGCCTCGGCACCCCTGCAGGGAGAAGACGCCAGCCATTTCAAGAAGCTCTTGTCCGCCGCTGCCTACGTCTCGGCCTTTGCGCTGGCTGCCTATCTCGGCCAGCTGATCGAAGCGGATAGCCAAGCCGCCAATGACGTGACGGTTCCAGACTTTAATTTCGATACGGCGCAGGATGCACTGAAATCCATCGTCGGCGGTTTGGACCGGGCCATTGCCGGTGCCGCCGATGAACAGACCATGCTGGCGCGGGCGAAGGCCTATGCCGCTGCGGCCATTGAAGGCCTGCTGCAGCGCAAGGGGCGTTTTGACGGGCTTGGCAGCTTTGAAGACACGCATCTGCGTCTCGACAGCGACGATTTCACGCTTGACGGTTTCGATGTAGCGCCGGGCAAGAAGCGCACGCCGTTGGTGATGACCTTCAAAAAGCCGGATGAAGTCATCGGTAATCACATTGCCAAATATCAGGCGCTGAAGCTGTCAAAGATGCTGATGGCCTATGATTTCGACCGGCAGCTCAACCCGTTCGTCGAGCTGGGCGGCTTTCTGTTCACCTTCATCGGCGACGGCGCACCCGGCACGGGCAAGACGACGCTGATCCAGATGATTGCCGGTCTCGTCAACGATTACTGCCAGGTGGCGGGCTATGCCTTCCATTACGAGAATTTCGGCGTCGACCAGATTTCCTCCTATCAGGGAAAATCCGGGCAGAACTGCCGGCAATTCGTCAACAACGTGCTCAATCCGCGCGTGATCGGCTTCGGTACCATCGACGATATCGATCAGGTTGCGGCGCGGCGTTCCGACGACCGGGCGTCTGCCGGCCAGCAGGAAATTACCGGCGTGCTGATGGAAGCTTTTGCCGGGGCATCGACGGTGGTGCGCGGCAATTGCGCGTTCGGCATGTTCTCCAATTATCCGGAGAATGTCGACGATGCACTGCGCCAGCGCGCCGGGGCACGCTGGCTGGTGGACGGGCCGCAGACGCGCAACGATTACATCGATATCTTTGCGCTGCTTGCCGGCAAGAACCACAGGATTCCGCTGGGTGAACACACGCTGTTCGAAGACCAGCAGATCGAACGCGCCGTGGATGCCGCCTATGAACAATTGTCGAAGCCGCAGGAAGACGGGCTGAAAGCGGTGTATGAGCGCTTCATTTCCGAGAACGGCGAACCGGAAACGCTTGCCGATATCGGCACCTATCTGCACATGATCAAGGAGCGCGAACCGCGGTTCACCGGCCGCGCCATCAAGAATGTGACGGACGCGATCAAGATGCGCGCCATGGACATTGAGCTGCCGGATGAGTGGTTCGAAAAGCCCGAGACCTTCATGCACAAACCCTACGACGACAAGAAGGCAATGGTTGAGGAACTGCGCAAGCCCTTCACCATGGAGATGGTGCTGCAGGAAACCAACCGGTATGCGGATTCGGAATTCCGTTATGCCGACAAGTCCGACGATGCCGCCGTGGAGAAAATCGTTCGCGATGCGCGCCTGCGCGAACGGGCGATCAGGGAAGTGGAAGCCCTGAAAGCCAGGGGGCAGTGGGACGCCTGATGGACCTTCTCTATGAAAACGAACTGATCTACGGGCGTCTGCTGACGATCGACCAGCCGCATCTGATCGAACGCTACAACCGGGCGCTGACGGCTTTTGGCTTCAAGGCAACCGAACTTGCGCGGTTCAATATTGACCGGACGGGGTTCTCGCCGGAAATCGCCGCTGAGCTGAAGGACCCGTCCTATCTCGATCCCAATGGCGTCAACCGCCGCTTCATCATTCTGACGCCGGATCAGGCGACGCTGCCGGTGGTTCACACGCAGTTCTCCAACACGTCCCAGCTGATGTACGAGTTTTTCAGCAGCAATGCGCGGGCGATCAACGCGCTGACCATCAAGGATGTGATCTTCGGCGAGATCGAGGACAGTGTTTCCATTGTCAACGACATCGAGGATCTGCTGTCGATCAATCAGGTCGAGTTCCGCGTCCTTTCCGCTGAAAACGTCATGGGGCAGGCGGCGGAACTGCGTCTCTTGGTGGACCGGCTGCAGAACGAGCCGAACACCTGGCGCGACGACGATCTCATCAACCGCATGGTCGACCTTGCCAAGGTCACCGGCGATATCCGCGAGAATTCACTGGTGCCCGACAAGGTGGTGTTCCGCCACAGCGCCTTCTGGACCAGCCATTTCGGCGGCATCTATATCTTTGTCGATGACAATACGACAACGGTCATCGGCGATCCCGCTGCTCCCGGTTTCCGCCGCTCGCGCCCCTGGCAGGTCAATTACATCTCGATCAAGGATGCCGACCAGGTGTTCCAGTTTCTTGCCGCGACGGGGCGTATCGAGTTGCCGCGCGGCTCGTGGATCGAGCAGTCGGGCTATCTGGAAAACCGCGGCGAAATGATCATCCGCCATCTCATCCAGACGCTTGAACCGGAACGCAATCTGAGCGGCATTGATCGCATCTGGCTGCAGACCTGGATTCACGCCAATGCCAGCCTGATCAATCATGACGGGACATGGCCGTTCCTGAACGCCGTGAAACGTGAAATTGCCCAGACAGGGCAGATCAACCTCTCCGAGATCGATCCGGCGCGCCGTTTTCTGGTGGTGCGGGCGCTCCCAAGCCATCCCGATGCCTGGCTGGTCAATCAGCTGATCAGTGATTTTGTCCCATGGGATTTCCTGTCGCGTTACATTTTCAACAAGCAGGGCTTCTACGCCGATTACGGCCGCTGGAACCCCGCTTATCAGGAACACGTTGTCGATATACTCAAAACCACCTATTTGAAGGACAAGGAAGGGCTGCGCAGGCGGTTGTATGGTCTTGAGTGAAGCCTATCAATGTTCAAATTAGAAATAGACGATGATGTAGTTTGCGGTTTCACGATCACCCCACACGGCACAATTGCCAGTTCCGAGGACTCTAACTAGTTTTCGACCATTTGCTGCTGCAATCAAAATGGCTAGCTTGTTTTTCCCATCAGCGGTGTTGCCGTCAAAAGCGAAATCATCTTTGAAAGTTCCAGAACCACAAGCGGGTCCGCCTGAATGTGGCTTATCTAAGCTGAACGTTACAGATCCGCCGGGATTAGCAATTATATTTTGAACTAAACCTGAGCCGTCCCCAGTAGCATCGGCTGGAATGGTATATACTATAAGTAACGTGGTAAAAATGCATGTAGATTTTCTCATAAGAAATACCCGTATTATAATTATCGTTGGAATTAAATGATTTAGTTCAGTAGTACATATATGCTTGCTCCAATGTCTGCGGCACTGTTTGGACTACCATAAAAGCGCTGCACCATCTCGATATCCGTCGCGCTAAGCCTGCCATCACCGATCCATTTCGGATTGCAATAATTCATGACGGAAGCCAAATCCCATGCGCCAACCAGCAGGTCGCCATTGGTACCCTGTGCTCCCTGGTCGTGATCGCACGCGCCTGGTGGGGTATCCGGTCTGTTTTGTTCGTGGGCGAACCCGAGGGCATGTCCGAATTCATGGACGGCGATTTTTCTGATGCAGTCAGCCGTTGTCCTCTGACAACCAGGGCTCCATTGTGTAAACTCGAAATTCAGTTGAATGCCGGGATCAAGGTTTTTCAATCGGGTTCCCAAGCCGTAAGTTGCTGGGCCCTCTTCGTTGACAACGATGGTTAGCCCCCCGTTTTGCACTCCCGCTACGCATCGCTCCCATCCGACGAAGCGGATGAGCGAAGCGGCCTCCCATGTATCAGCAACCGCTTGTCTTACTATTTCGCGCTGTGCGGCATAGTCATTGAATGTTTGGGGTTGCATATTCCAGCATGTCGTTATGGGTGCTATCGGCCATAAAACCGTGGTAAGGGGATATCCTTTTTCCTGCTTGGGGCTGTGAGCACTCGCCTGAGAAAAAGCCCAGCCGCTATCCCTGTTAACGCCGCTTGCTATCAGCAGCGTGCAGGCGGCGAAGGCTGCGATAAAAAGATGGAAACGAGACATGCGGACTCCATTCGATCTTTCGCAAATGATGCCCATGAAGAGGTTAACCGGATGCGGCCGTCAATATTACTTTCGTAGGGGGTATCTTGCCTCATCCCCTACCAATATGCAGGGGGAATTAGTGCTGGATATTTGAGATCGAAGCCTTGCCTATCAGGAACACGTTGTCGATATACTCAAAACCACCTATTTGAAGGACAAGGAAGGGCTGCGCAGGCGGCTCTACGGTCTCACCTCCTAACAAGGATGCACAATGCTCGATCCCGTCATCAACTTCTTCAGCCGGATTTTCTATCTGATCGGACGCGGCATCGGCTATGCGGTCGGTATCCTCCTGTGGCCGTTCCTGTGGGCAGGGCGCTGGTACACCCAGCGCGGCTGGATCCTGAAGGCAGTCGTGGGTGCAATACTCATTCTCTGGGTCGGGCTTTACGGTTATTTCTTCTGGGTCACGCAGGTCTGGACGAATTTCAATCCGGACTATGTCGCCGCCTATAATTTCGACAAGCGTGACGTTGCTGCCGGCGAACCGGTTGCTGCGCAAGCCGCCGGGACGGCACCCAAGAGCTGCGCCCGGTCGGCCATTGTGGAAGTCACGGCTGATCTCACTGATTTCAACGTGAACCAGAATGCCTGGATTTCCTCCATGCTGCTGTTCAAGCTCGGTTTCTTCGGCATGTCGTGGGACGATACGCCCTTCCTCGACAACAAGGCGGCGTTCCAGCGCGGTATCAACTCCGCCGTGCGGCGGACAGCTGTCGAGCTTGTTGACACGCTTGGCCGCGTCCGCGGCACATCGCAGATCGATAATGATCTGCAGAAAGCGCGCGGCAACCTGCAGTTCACCGAGGATGCATGGTATTTTGGCCTCAACCCGTTTGGCCCCAAGACTCCAACCCCGAGCTACTACCGCTCGGCGGTCAAAGACCTCAGGACGTTCAATTCGAAACTTGAAACCTGCAGTGCCGTATTCGACGCGCGTGCCGACAATCTCATGCAGTTCATCGACCGTATTGCCAATGATATCGGCTCTACCTCTGCTATCCTGAAGGATCGCTCGGAGAAGAACAATTATGGCTGGTTCGATACCCGTGCGGATGACCGGTTCTGGTTCGCCTATGGCCAGCTCTACGCCTATTACGGTCTGATGAATGCGGCGAAGGTCGACTTCAAGCAGGTCGTGCAGCAGAAGAATCTGGCTCCCCTGTGGGATGGCATGGACGGACAGCTCCGTTCGGCGCTCAACATAACGCCATGGATCATTGCCAATGGCAGCGAGGGCGGTTGGTTGTTGCCCAACCATCTGACAACCATGGGTTTCTATATCCTGCGCGTGCGTTCCAATTTGATCGATATCAAGCAGGTTCTGCAGCAATAAGTGGACTTGGGCGGGTAAAATGCTATATTTGGCCTTGGAGTGAGGGCGAGCTTTCGCCCACCCTCTTTCCTGGTTACATGAATCGGATCCGGAGGATCACTTGCCAGCGATTCCGGATCCTTTTCATTTCCAGGGTGATGCTGAAGGGTTTAAACCACATCGCTCCACCTCCAAGTTTGAAAGCATGGCTGATGCCGCAGCCGGAGCAGCCCATCTCCTCCGATACACCGCTGGCCCGGTGCTGTTGCTTTTGCCTTCAACACGTCCATTGATGACGAAGTGCGACCGGTTCGGCAACGAACGGGGAGTTGTGTGGCAATAGGTATCCGGTTGCGGGGCGGTCAAACCGTCAGGCGTGCGTTCCAACCGGATCGATATCAAGCGGGCTCTGCAGCAATAAGTGGACTTGATCGGATAAAATGCTATATTTGGCCTTGGAGTGAGGGCGAGCTTTCGCCCACCCTCTTTCCTGGCTACTTGAAAAGAACCCGGATAGTGACTTGCCAGCCAGTCCGGGTTTTTTTCATTTCCAGGGTGATGCCGAAGGGTTTAAACCACATCGCTCCACCTCCAAGTTTGAAAGCATGGCTGATGCCGCAGCCGGAGCAGCCTATCTCCTCCGATACACCGCTGGCCCGGTGCTGTTGCTTTTGCCCTCAACACCTCCATTGATGACGAAGTGCGACCGCTTCGGCAACGAACGGGGAGTTGTGTGGCGATAGGTATCCGGTTGCAGGTCGATCAAACCGGCAGGTGCGTGGTTTCCTTGACTTCTTCCATGACGGCATAGGTATGCGTCTCGCGCACGCCCGGCAGTGACAGCAGGGCATCGGAGAGAAAACGGCGATAATGTTCCATGTCGGCGACGCGCGCCTTGATCAGGTAATCGAAACCGCCGGCAACCATGTGGCATTCCATCACGTCGGGGTTGCGCCGGGTCGCAGCGGCAAAGGTGGCAAAAACATCGGGAGTGGTGCGGTCCAGCTTGATTTCGACGAAGACCAGCATTGCACGGTCGAGCTTTTTCGGCGACAGTCTGGCCGTGTAGCCAAGGATATAGCCGTCTCTTGTCAGGCGCTTGACCCGTTCCGTGGTCGCTGTTTGCGAGAGGCTGATACGCTCGGATAACTCGGTGTTGGAGAGCCGCCCGTCCTTCTGCAGCTCGCGCAAAATGCGCCGGTCAAGACTGTCCAGGTTTTTCATCTCTAAAATACCCCGTATTTTTAGTTTTTTACGCTGTTTCTCAAGCGTTCATTGGTGAGAAGAACCAAGTGGAATAGATTATATGGAAAAAATCAATAAGGGGAAGCCTGATGACCAGACCACTGCCGTCTTCAAACGATTTTACTGCGCCATATGCTGTCGATGACCAGCAACTGGTTGCGTCTTTGCTGAAAACCATCGCACTGCCCGAAGACGTCAACCGCCGCATCGATGCACGCGCCAGTAAATACATTGCGACGATTCGCAAGGAAGCGAGCGGTATCGGCGGTGTGGAGGATTTCCTACGCGAATATGGCTTGTCCACCCGTGAAGGGCTGGCGCTGATGGTTCTCGCCGAAGCCCTTCTGCGCGTGCCGGATGCGGCAACGCAGGACAAGCTGATCGAGGACAAGCTGAAGCAGGGCAAATGGTCGGAGCACGAGCCAAGCGGCGATACATGGTTTGTATCGGCGTCAGCCTGGGCGCTCGGCCTTTCCGCCAAGGTGATCAAGCCGGGTGAGACGCCGGAAGGGGTGATTTCCTCGCTGGTCAAGCGTATTGGTCTTCCCACGGTCCGCACCGCCACCAAGCAGGCCATGCGTTATCTCGGCCACCACTTCGTTCTTGGCGAAACCATCAAGGATGCGCTGAAACGTGCTGCCTCCAACGAGGCCAAGGGCTACCGCCATTCCTTTGATATGCTGGGCGAGGGAGCCCGTACGCGCAAGGACGCGCGCGGCTATTTCAAGTCCTATTCCGATGCCATCGACGCGATCGGCCGTGCCACGGGCAACAAGAAGCTGCCGGATCGCATGGGCATCTCCGTCAAGCTCTCCGCGCTGCATCCGCGTTATCTCGCCACGCATCATGATCAGGTCATGGCTGAACTGGTGCCGGATCTTTTGGCACTGGCGCAGAAGGCAAAATCCTACGATCTCAATTTCACGGTCGATGCTGAAGAAGCCGACCGGCTTGAGTTATCGCTGGATGTGATCGACCGGGTTTTTGCCGATCCGTCGCTGGATGGATGGGACGGGTTCGGCCTGGCCATTCAGGCCTATCAGAAGCGTGCGCTTGAGGTGATTGACCATATTGACCGCCTGGCGGCGCGCCACAACCGCAAGATGATGGTGCGTCTGGTCAAGGGAGCTTACTGGGACACGGAGGTGAAGCGGACACAGGAGCGCGGTCTGCCTGATTATCCCGTGTTCACCCGCAAGCCCGCAACCGATGCGTCCTATATGGCCTGTGCCAAGCGCATGCTTGACGCCCGTCCGCGCATATTCCCGCAATTTGCCACCCACAATGCGCTGACGGTCGCCATGATCCTGGAAATGGCTGGCGACGATAAAACCGGCTTTGAGTTCCAGCGCCTGCACGGGATGGGCGAAAGCCTGTACAAGCAGATCACGGAAAAGGACGAGAAGATCGCCTGCCGCATCTACGCACCCGTTGGTGGCTATCGCGACCTTCTAGCCTATCTGGTTCGCCGTCTGCTTGAAAACGGTGCAAACTCATCTTTCGTGTCGGTTGTCGGTGACAGCAACGTGCCGATAGCGGACCTGCTGGTGCGCCCGGCGGAAAAACTCAATGACGGCAAGGGTTACCGCCACCCGCATATCCCGCTGCCTGCCAAAATCTATGGCAAGCGTGCCAATTCGGCCGGTGTGGAACTGGGTGACCGCAAGGAACTGGCAGCCCTTTTGGGCGGCATCGCCAAGGCATCCCGAACGGTCAACGCTGTTCCGCTGATCGACGGCGTGAAGGCTGCGGGCAAGGCCCAGAATGTGATTTCGCCGGTTAATGGCGCAACTGTCGGAACGGTTGTGTTCGCGACAGCCGACGAAGCGGCAAAGGCGGTCGGCATTGCCAAAAAAGCTTTCGTCTCATGGTCGCGCGTTCCCGTGGAAACCCGCGCCAAGGCCCTGGAAAAGGCCGGGGACCTTCTTGAGAGCCACCGCGATCTGCTGATGGACCTTCTCTCCCGTGAAGCGGGCAAGACGCTGGATGACGGCATTGCCGAAATTCGTGAAGCGGTGGATTTCTGCCGCTACTACGCCGCCGAGGCACGCCGCCAGTTTGCCTCCGACAAAGCCATGCCCGGCCCGACGGGCGAAGACAACAAGCTGCGCCATCGCGGACGCGGTGCCTTCGTCTGCATCAGCCCCTGGAATTTCCCGCTGGCGATTTTCCTGGGGCAGGTCACCGCGGCACTGGCTGCTGGAAACACCGTTGTGGCGAAGCCCGCGGAACAGACACCGCTGATCGCCTATGAAGCCATCCGGCTTCTGCATGAGGCGGGCGTGCCGAAAGATGCCGTGCTCTATGTCCCGGGTGACGGCTCGGTCGGTGCGGCGCTGACATCCCATGCGGATATTGCCGGCGTTGCCTTCACCGGCTCGACCGATACGGCCTGGGCCATCAACCGCGCGCTGGCAGCCAAGAAAGGCCCGATCGTACCGCTGATTGCCGAGACCGGCGGTCTCAATGCCATGATTGTCGATGCAACCGCGCTCTCCGAACAGGTTGCCGACGATGTGGTCATGTCGGCGTTCCGTTCGGCAGGTCAGCGCTGTTCTGCGTTGCGAATCCTCTACCTGCAGGAAGATATCGCCGACAACATGCTCGAAATGATCGAGGGTGCGGCACGTGAGTTGACACTTGGCGATCCCTCGCTGGCCTCCACTGATGTCGGTCCGATCATCGATCAGGCGCAGCGCGATATGCTCGCGGCCCATATTGCCGCGATGCGCACGAGCCAGAAGGTTCGCTATGCCGGTACGGCCCCGGGCGAAGGTCTGTTCTTTGCGCCGCATATCGTTGAACTCAACACTGCGGCAGCACTGGAGAAAGAGGTGTTCGGGCCGGTTCTGCATGTGGTGCGCTGGAAGGCCAAGGATTTGGACGCTGTGCTCGACCAGATCGCCTCGACCGGTTACGGCCTGACCTTCGGTCTGCACACGCGCATCGAGGCAACGGTCGCCAAGGTCATCGACCGGCTCGACATCGGCAACGTCTATGTCAACCGCAACACGATCGGCGCGGTTGTCGGGACACAGCCGTTCGGTGGGTCTGGACTTTCCGGCACCGGACCCAAGGCGGGCGGTCCGTCCTATCTGACCCGGTTTGCGCTGGAACAGGTGGTTTCAGTCAACACCGCCGCAGCCGGGGGCAATGCCAGCCTCATCGCCATGGGCGAATAAGCGGGAAAACGGCTGAAATCAGATGCGCGATTGGGGATAGTGGGGCACTCACTATCCCCAATTCGCTTCTACGATGCTATTTGGCGTATTCAGAATGGTAACCGATAAATAGGGCGCAACCCTAAAATGGGGAGGATATGCCGATGGCTGTCGTGAAGTCCGATATTGAGATCGCCCGCGCTGCAACCAAGAAACCGGTTTTCGAGATCGGTGCAAAGATTGGCATTGCGCCGGAGCACCTCGTTCCCTATGGGCACGACAAGGCAAAACTCTCGGCGCAATTCATTCGCTCAAAGCGTGGCGCAAGGGATGGCAAGCTCGTTCTGGTGACGGCGGTCAGCCCGACACCGGCCGGCGAAGGCAAGACGACGACCACCGTCGGTCTGGGTGATGGCCTCAATCGCATCGGCAAGAAGGCGATTGTCTGTATCCGCGAGGCATCGCTTGGCCCCTGTTTCGGCGTGAAGGGCGGCGCCGCCGGCGGTGGCTATGCGCAGGTCATCCCGATGGAGGACATCAACCTGCATTTTACCGGTGATTTTCATGCCATCACGGCGGCGCACAACCTGCTGGCAGCCCTGATCGACAATCACGTCTACTGGGGGAACGCGCTCAATCTCGATACGCGCCGGGTGACCTGGCGGCGGGTGATGGACATGAACGACCGCGCGCTGCGCGACATCGCATCGTCGCTGGGCGGCGTGGCCAATGGCTTTCCGCGTGAATCGGGTTTTGACATCACGGTGGCGTCGGAAGTCATGGCCATTCTCTGCCTTGCCACGGATTTGCAGGATCTGGAGCGGCGGCTGGGCGATATCATCATCGGCTACCGTTTTGACAAGACCGCGGTCTATGCAAGGGACCTTAAAGCTGACAAGGCCATGGCTGTCCTGTTGAAGGATGCCATGCAGCCCAATCTGGTGCAGACGCTGGAAAACAACCCGGCCTTCGTGCATGGCGGTCCTTTTGCCAATATTGCCCATGGCTGCAATTCGGTCGTTGCCACGACAACCGCGCTGAAGCTTGCTGATTATGTGGTGACCGAAGCCGGTTTCGGTGCGGATCTCGGCGCAGAGAAATTCTTCAACATCAAATGTCGCAAGGCCGGATTGCAACCTGCTGCCGCCGTCATTGTCGCCACGGTGCGCGCCATGAAGATGCATGGCGGTGTCGCCAAGGACGATCTCGGTCTTGAGAATGTTGCGGCAGTGAAGGCGGGCTGCGCCAATCTTGGCCGCCACATGGAAAATGTCCGCCAGTTCGGTGTGCCGGTGGTCGTGGCGATCAATCATTTCAGCGCCGATACGGATGCCGAGATCGAAACGGTGAAAAATTTCGTTGCGGCCCACGGCGCCGAAGCCATCCTGTGCAAGCACTGGGCGCTTGGATCGGCCGGGATCGAGGAACTGGCACACAAGGTGGTGTCTCTCGCCGAGAGCGGTTCGGCCCAGTTCTCGCCGCTCTACGAGGATGAATTGTCCCTGTTCGACAAGATCGAGACGGTGGTCAAGCGCATCTATCGCGGGGCAGAGGCGGATGCCGATGCCAGCGTGCGCGAGCAGCTCCGGCAGTGGGAGGCCGCAGGATACGGCCATCTTCCCGTCTGCATGGCCAAGACGCAATATTCGTTCTCGACGGATCCGCATTTGCGCGGCGCACCGGTCAATCATGTGGTGCATGTACGCGAAGTACGGCTTTCGGCTGGCGCGGGTTTTGTCGTGGCGATCTGCGGTGAGATCATGACCATGCCGGGTCTGCCGAAGTCGCCTTCCGCCGAACGCATTCATCTCAACGCGCAGGGCTTGATCGAGGGGCTGTTCTGAAGCGTTTTTCAGGCCGGTGATTTTTGCTGTTGCATGCATCGCCGCGTAACGCTAACAATCACCGCCATGAACACGTGCGTTGTTATTGCAAATGGCTGGTGGTGGGCTCGCTGATAGCGGCCACGCAGCCTTTTGCACGCACGTAAAGGGATCAGGGCCGCAACGGGTTTTCCGGGCGGCCTTTTTGTTTGACCGCCAGAAGCCCGCAAAGCCAAATGCAACGGAGTGGAAATGATGATGCATAAAATTGAGGGCGATGTGGAAATATTCGATACCGCGGGCGGTGTTACCATTTCCCGGTCACGCATTGCGACCGCCTATGCCAGCGCGATCGACAGCTATGTCGACGGGCTGGATGAACGGCGCGGGGCAGTCTTCTCGTCCAATTACGAGTATCCGGGCCGTTATACACGCTGGGATACGGCGATCATCGATCCGCCGGTCGTTATCACCTCCAATGGCCGCCATATGACGATCGAGGCGCTGAACAAGCGCGGCGAAATCTTGCTGCGCCCGATCCACAAAGCGGTTTCGGCCCTCGCCGATGTGTCGGTATCCGCCGCAAGCGCGACCAGGCTCGATCTTGAAATCGCTCTGCCGAGCCGCGCCTTCACCGAAGAAGAACGCTCGCGCATTCCTTCAGTTTTCACGGTGTTGCGCGGCATTGTTGCGCTGTTCTTCAGCGAGGAAGACGCCAATCTCGGCCTTTACGGCGCATTCGGCTATGACCTCGCGTTCCAGTTCGATCCGATCCAGTACAAGCTGAAGCGGCCGGATGATCAGCGCGATATCGTGCTCTATCTCCCGGACGAAATTCTGGTCGTCGATCACCACGCGGCCAAGGCATGGCTCGACCGTTACGAATACACGTTTGAAGGTGCTTCCACGGAAGGCCTGCCGCGCGAAACCGAAGCCAGGGCATTCAAGCCAACGGACACGATTCCGGGGCGCGGCGATCACAATCCGGGCGACTATGCGGAACTGGTGAAGAAAGCCAAGGAAAGCTTCAAGCGCGGTGACCTCTTCGAGGTTGTGCCGGGCCAGACATTCTATGAGCGCTGCGAGACCAAGCCTTCGGTCATTTCGCGCCGTTTGAAAGCCATCAACCCGTCGCCTTATTCCTTCTACATCAACCTCGGCGACAATGAATATCTCGTCGGGGCTTCGCCGGAGATGTTCGTGCGCTTGGTTGGCCGCCGTATCGAAACCTGCCCGATTTCAGGAACGATCAAGCGCGGCGAGGATGCGATTGCCGATGCCGAGCAGATCATCAAGCTGCTCAATTCCAAGAAGGACGAGTCCGAACTCACCATGTGCTCGGACGTCGACCGCAACGACAAGAGCCGGGTGTGCGAGCCGGGTTCCGTGCGCGTGATTGGCCGCCGCCAGATCGAAATGTATTCGCGCCTCATCCACACGGTGGATCATATCGAGGGCCGTCTGCGCGAGGATATGGACGCCTTTGACGGTTTCCTGTCGCATGCATGGGCCGTGACGGTGACCGGGGCGCCAAAGCTCTGGGCCATGCGCTTCATCGAAGAGAACGAGCGCAGCCCGCGCGCCTGGTACGGCGGCGCCATCGGCATGGTCAATTTCAATGGTGACATGAACACTGGCCTGACCCTGCGCACCATCCGCATCAAGGACGGCATCGCGCAGGTACGGGCGGGGGCCACGCTGCTGTTTGATTCCATTCCGGAAGAGGAAGAGGCGGAAACAGAACTCAAGGCTTCGGCAATGATCGCGGCGGTGCGCGAGGCGCATAAGAGCAATATCCCCGTGGAAGAACGCGCCGTTGCGCGGGTCGGCGAGGGACTGTCGATCCTCCTTGTCGATCATGAGGATTCGTTCGTCCATACGCTCGCCAATTATTTCCGGCAGACGGGCGCAACTGTGACTACCGTCCGCACGCCGGTGCCCGATGAAATCTTCGACCGGTTGAAGCCCGATCTGGTGGTGCTTTCGCCGGGGCCCGGCACGCCGGAGGATTTCGACTGCAAGGCGACGATCAAGAACGCACGCAAGCGCGACCTGCCGATCTTCGGTGTCTGCCTCGGCTTGCAGGCGCTGGCGGAAGCCTATGGCGGCACGCTGCGGCAACTGCATGTTCCAATGCACGGAAAACCGTCACGTATCCGGATTACAAAGCAGGGCAGGATTTTTTCCGGGCTGCCCAAGGAGGTCACGGTTGGCCGCTATCATTCGATTTTTGCTGATCCGGTGCGGTTGCCGGATGAGTTTGTCGTGACGGCCGAGACCGAAGATGGGGTCATCATGGCCTTCGAGCATAAGAGCGAACCGATTGCGGCGGTGCAATTCCATCCGGAATCGATTATGACGCTCGGGCACAATGCGGGCATGCGCATGATTGAAAACATCGTGGCGCATCTGCCGCGCAAGGCCAAGGAGCGAGCTGCCTGATGGAAGGTGAAAACGTCGTCCAGCGACTGGCATTCTGGTCGATTTTCGTCGGCATGGGCGTGCTGGCACTGAAATATGCCGCCTATCACGTCACCGGTTCGGTTGCGCTGTATTCCGACGCGCTGGAATCGATCGTGAATGTCGTGGCGGCGCTTGCCGCCTGGTGGGCGATCCGTGTCAGCCACAAGCCCGCCGACCAGAATCACCCCTTCGGGCACCACAAGGCCGAGTATTTTTCGGCGGTGCTCGAGGGCGTGCTGATCGTCGTGGCGGCGCTCTTGATCCTGCGGGAAGTCTGGTCGGCCTGGGAGACGCCCAAGGTCATGGAGGAACCATGGCTGGGTCTGGCGATCAATGGCGGTGCGTCGCTGGTGAATGCCCTGTGGGCCACGCTGCTGATCAGCCGTGCCCGGCGGCACAAATCGCCGGCCCTGCTGGCGGACGGCAAGCATATCATGACCGATGTGGTCACATCCGCCGGCGTGTTCATCGGTCTTGTCGGCGCCGTGATTACCGGCTGGACGTTCCTTGATCCGCTGCTTGCGGTGATCGTGGCGCTCAACATCCTCTGGCAGGGCTGGACGGTGATCGGCTCTTCGGTGCAGGGCCTGATGGATGTCGGTGTTCCCACCGAGGAAACCATGCGCATCCGCGACATCATCTCGGCCAATGCCGGCGGTGCGCTGGAGGTGCATGACCTGAAGACGCGCATTGCCGGGCGGGTGACGTTCATCGAGTTTCATCTGGTCGTTCATGCCAGCATGAGCGTTGGCGATGCGCATGTCATTTGCGACCGGATGGAGAATGCGCTCATGGAACAGATTCCCGATTCGAGTGTCGTCATTCATGTCGAACCGGAGGAAGAGGCCAAACTGCCGATCGGCACGGCTGCTGTTCCCTTTGCCTGAGCGATCCAACCTATAGGCTCTTGGTTGGGGGCAGCTTGGTGATTTACATCCTCTTTTGCGTCATTTCGATTCCCATTTTGTATCGGGTGAAATCCCGTTTTGTGTCTTGTAGAATCCCATTTTGTGTCTTAGGGTCGATTTGCAAGCCATTCACGCAGTTGGAAAATGTATCCGAGATTTTCAGCACAGGATGTAAGGTCTGCTCTGACGGACAGCAGAGTGGTGCTGATTGCAGGGCCACGTCAGGCAGGAAAATCGACTTTGGCAAAGTCTGTGTCAGACGTGTCGAGGAGCTATTTTACGCTCGACGATGCAACGATATTGAATGCTGCCAAATCTGATCCCAAAGGTTTCATAAGGGACCTGGATCGCGTGACGATTGACGAGATTCAACGAGCGCCTGGTTTATTGCTCGCTATCAAGGAAAGTGTTGACGAAGATCCGCGCCCGGGACGCTTCCTGCTGACTGGTTCGGCCAACATCATGACACTGCCAACAGTCGCCGATTCCCTGGCGGGCCGGATGGAAGTGATTACTTTGATGCCGTTGGCGCGGGGTGAAATCAGCGGGCACAAGCCAGCCTTTCTTGATCTGGCGTTTCAAGGCCAGGTGGCACCGGTTAAAGGAACATCCGTTTCAGGCTCCGAGTTGATTGAGATTGTCCTGGCAGGCGGCTATCCCGAAGCAATCGCACGCTCAACGCCGGAGCGCCGCACCAAATGGTATCTCGACTATATAAACGCCATTATTCAGCGGGACGTGCGCGACATCGCAGATATCGCTCGTATTGGGGACATGCCGCGGCTGATCCGTCTCTTTGCAAACTATTCGGCCAAACTCGTCAATTTCAGTGAAATCGGTGCTGCTCTGGCAATGGATCGCAAGACCGTCCAACGCTATCTCGATATCTTCACGGCCTTATACATCACTTACTCTGTGGAACCATGGCACAACAATCAGATATCGCGGCTGGCCAAGTCGCCAAAACTTCACTTTCTGGATAGCGGACTGCTTGCTGCCGTACTCGGCGCCACAATGGATGGAATCAAGTCGGACCGGAATGTGTTCGGATATTTGCTGGAAAGTTTTGTTTTTGGCGAGCTTCTCAAACAGGTGGGATGGATGCAGGCGCGAGGAATATCCATTCATCATTTCAGGACGACGACCCGGACCCAGGAAGAGGTTGATTTTGTTCTTGAAGACAATCGGGGCGGGATCGTGGGGCTTGAAGTCAAGGCGTCCGCTACCGTGCTATCGGCGGATTTTCGTGGAATGCGTAAGCTCGCAGAGGCCACAAAAGGCCGCTTTATCGCGGGTATGCTCATCTATGATGGCGATAAGGTTGTTCCATTCGGTTCCAACATGTTTGCCGTGCCGGTCTCGCATCTCTGGAACTGATAAATCTGGTTTGGAGCGCAATGAAAATGGTGCATCGCCGCAACATTTGTCACGCAATGTTTCGGACTGTCATGATTTTGTTACAATTGTATTGACATAGCAGAGCCGCTGAATGACACCATTGTCAGTCGGTACATTTTCTCCATCGATGATGCAGCGCCGGGGGCGTCTGTCAGGGGACACAGGATTTGGCGGCAAGCATCCATTCTTCAGGGAATCGAGCGCCAAGAACGCATGGCAGCGCCGAGCGGATAACCGCGGCTGTTTACAAGACTGGTTAACCTTTAACTGTCAGGATTAACTTATGGGTAAACCGACCCTCTACGCACTTCTCACCGGGCTTTCACTGATCGCTGCGGCCTATCCCGCCAGTGCGCGGATCATCATTGACTGTGAGAAGCCAGCGGCGGCGAAGACACAGGTCCCTGCGAACACGGTTGATCCGCTTGCGGTTCCCGCTAAAACTAGCGCTGCAGCCTGCGGGCAGAAGCCGCTGGCTGCAGTGGCGGCGCCGGAGAAGGTGCAGCCCATCAATATCGTTGCAACAGGCGGTGCGGGCATGTTGAAAAAGGCAGTGAAGGGCGAGATTGTTCCACAGGGGGAGAGCGCGCTGCGCGACGACCTTGCGTTCAAATACCGCCTCTACCGGCCGGATGAGCCCAATGGCGATGCGATGGTTCTTCTGCATGGCTCGGGTCAGGACGAAACAAGTCTCGTCTCCCTTGCCACCAAGATCGCGCCGCACGCCCTGCTGCTAGCCGTGCGCGGCCGGGTTGTACAGGATGGCACCAGCCGGTGGTATCGCCGCCTGACGCCGGTCAGCTTTGACCAGAAGGATATTCATGTCGAGGCCAAGGCCTTCGCCGGTTTCCTGAAGCAGGCGACCGAGAAGTACAAGATCGATCTCAACCGCACGACATTCCTCGGCTATTCAAACGGCGCCAACCTGGTTGGCGCAGTGATGATGCTCTATCCCGACATGGTCAAGCAGGCGGTGCTGCTGCGCTCCATGCCGGTGCTGACCGAAAATACCGATGCCAATCTCGCCGGTGCCCGGGTCCTGACGGTTTCCGGTGTCGCCGACCAGACCTATGCGCCATTCGCGCCAGCGCTTGCGACCTTGCTGCGTTCGCACGGGGCGGCGGTCGAGGCGCGTTCGATCAAATCAGATCACGGTCTTGGCAATGACGATGTCAAAGTTGTCAGCGAGTGGCTTTCGGGAACGAGCGCCCAGTTAAAGAAGAACTGAGTTCCCTGCGATCGCCTCTTGCATCCGGCCGGACAGTCGGTTAATTGTCTGGCCCATGGAAACGCGCCAGACACATATGTCGTCTTTTGCCAAATCCGCTTTTGCGGGTTTGACCAGCCGCGCCTATCTCCTTCCGCTTCTTCTCGACCTTATCGGCGATCGCCGGGCTCGTTGAGAGGAGCGTCCGGCGGTCGAAAGTGCCGCCAGGCTTTTTGCTCCTTACCCCTTTACAAGACCATTCCAACGCTTGAAAAAGTGCCGCATCAGCGCCAGAGATGCGCAGACGGCCGGAAACGAGAAGCAAATGACCGATATGACCGCTCCCCGCACCATGGGCATGCCCGATGCCAGCAAGAAATATGAGCCGTATCCGCTGGTTGATCTGAAAGACCGGCAATGGCCGTCCAAGCGCATCGAAAAGGCGCCGATCTGGTGTTCCGTCGACTTGCGCGATGGCAACCAGGCATTGATTGATCCGATGGGCCACGACCGCAAGGTGCGGATGTTCGCCCTGTTGCTCGACATGGGTTTCAAGGAAATCGAAATCGGCTTTCCCTCGGCATCGCAGACGGATTTCGACTTTGCCCGCTGGTGTGTCGAGGCAGGCAATATTTCCGACGACGTATCCCTGCAGGTCTTGGTGCAGTGCCGCCCGGAATTGATCACCCGCACCTTCGAGTCCTTGCAGGGCGCCACCAAGCCGATCATCCATTTCTACAACTCGACCAGTGAATTGCAGCGCCGGGTTGTGTTCAACAAGGATGTCGGCGGCGTCAAATCCATTGCCACCGATGCGGCCAAGATGATCACCGACATGGCGGCCAAGGCCGGCGGCGGCTTCCGTTTCGAATATTCGCCGGAAAGCTTTACCGGCACCGAACTCGATGTGGCGCTCGAGATCTGCAATGCCGTCACGGAAATCGTCAAGCCGACGCCAGACAACAAGCTGATCATCAACCTGCCGTCGACGGTCGAGATGTCGACACCGAATGTCTATGCCGACCGCATCGAATGGATGTGCCGCCAGCTCGACAATCGCGAAAACCTGATCATTTCCCTGCATCCGCACAATGACCGCGGAACGGGCATCGCCACGACAGAACTCGGCCTGATGGCCGGTGCCGACCGGGTGGAAGGCACCCTGTTCGGCAATGGCGAGCGGACGGGCAATGTCGATATCGTCACGCTGGCATTGAACATGTTCACGCAGGGCGTCGACCCGGAAATCGATTGTTCCGATATCAACCGGATGAAGGAAGTCTACGAATATTCCAACCAGCTGGTGATTCCGGAACGCCATCCCTATGTCGGCGAACTGGTTTATACGGCGTTCTCCGGCTCGCATCAGGATGCGATCAACAAGGGCATGAAGGCGATCAAGCAGGCCAACAAGACCCTGTGGGAAGTGCCTTACCTGCCCATCGATCCGCAGGATGTCGGCCGCAGCTACGAGGCGATCATCCGCATCAACTCCCAGTCGGGCAAGGGCGGACTCGCCTATATCCTGCAGGCTGACTATGGCATCAATCTGCCACGCGGCATGCAGGTGGAGTTCCGCGATGACATCCAGCAGATCACCGACGAGGAAGGCAAAGAGATGCCATCCAAGCAGATTTATCAGCGGTTCCTCGAGCTTTATGTCGATCAGCCGGATGCCCGCCTGAAATTCGTGGATCACCACACCTATCCCGATACGGAGCACAAGGGCATGCGCATCCTCTCGGCGGAGATTACCGACCGCGGTGAGACGAAGCGGATCGAGGGCAGGGGAACAGGTCCTGTCGACGGCTTCATTGATGCCCTGTCGCACTATCTCGGTTTCAGGCTCTCGGTCGTCAACTATTCGGAGCACTCGCTCCAGCATGGTTCCGATGCCGCGGCTATCAGCTACATGGAAATCGAGCATCCGAACGGCAAGATTTTCGGTGCAGGCATCAACAAGAGCATTGTTGCCGCCTCGCTTGAGGGGATTGTCTCGGCGGCCAACCGCATCATCGGCAAATAAGCCGCACACCTCAAAAAGGCCGCTGTGAAGCGGCCTTTTTCTGTTGGGAGCGTTTCATGCACCAGTTGCACGCAATCGGGATGGGTGAGGGGAAGGCAACGCCCATCGTCTTCCTGCATGGGTTTGGCGGAACAGCTGCCGGCTGGCATGCCGTGCAAACGGCGATTTCCGCTGATCATCCGACCCTTGCATTCGATCTGCCCGGTCATGGTGCATCGCTGGACTATCCCGATGCGGTGACCGCCCGCCATTTCGCGCAGGCGGTTGTCGAGGACCTCAACAGGCGCGGTATCCCAAGGGTTCATCTGGTCGGCCACTCCATGGGCGGCGCAACCGCCGCATTGGTTGCCGCCTTCGCCCCGGAGAGGGTGGCGTCTTTGACCTTGCTGGCTCCCGGCGGGTTCGGCCCGGATATCAATGGACGGCTGCTCCAGCATTATGCGGCGGCCCGAACATATGACGCGCTTCAGGTGGCCTTAGAGGGCATGTTCGGCTGGCGCAATCCTGTTCCTGAAGAGATGATCCGGCGCGACGTGGACCTGCGCCGCAAACCGGGACAGATCGAACGGCTCGGTGCCATTCTCGCCCGAATGATGAAGGACGGATTGCAGGGAACTATTCCCAAGGCGTTCATCGAGGCTTTCGCCATGCCGGTCACCGTTGCATGGGGCCGGCTGGACAATGTCCTGCCGGTGTATCAATCGGAAGGGCTGCCGCCGCGTTTCTCGATACATCGTTTTGACGGGGCTGGTCACATGCTGGTCGAGGAGATTCCGGGCGAGGTCATCCATCTCATTTCGACAACTGTGCGCACAGGCTGAATTCCGACAAGTTTGTGATGCAACGACGGACGCATATTGTTAATGATGCCTTAACCCCACCTTGCCGGAAACGCCTATGAGTGAGATGCACGACAAGATCAGCCCGATGGATGCCAGACGCAGGCTTGGCGATGCCATTCGCGGCGCGCAGGTGGCAGCGGCCGACCGCGGCGATGTCGTCATCGACATGAAGGAAGCCGATCTCGCCCGCATCGAAATCCTGGCGCAGGATCTGCAGCCGGTCTTCGACGACGTCCCCGCCGATGACGAGCAGTGGGATTTTGCCATTTCCACCGGCTTGCAACCGCGCCTGTGGATCGATGCCACCGCGCATGTGATGATGGGACGGGACAGGCGCACCTATCGCTTTGTCAGGGATACAAGGCTTGGCCGGACTGTTCTGGCGGAGTCGCCCGAGGTGAAACCGGTTTCCGACGCGGTCACCACCTACATTGCCGAGCGGATCGTCGAACGGCAGCGCATGATGGAGGGCGCCCGCATCAGCCTGCGTCCAGAGGCCGATGCCGTGCCGCAAGGCCCGGCTGAGCCCGCACCGCAACCGGCGGTGGCACCGGCGGTTCAGCTGCGGCAGCATCGCTCGATGGCGAATGATTTCGTCAATGCGGTCATCTGGCTGCTGATCGGCGCTTTCGCCGGTGCTGGTGCGCTGCTCGCCTTTTTCTGGGACCGGCTTTCACCCTATTTCTGACGCTCAGGCGGGCGCAGATACAACGCCAACGTGAAGCTCATGCTCGGCTATCGTGCTGATGGTCATGGCGGCATCGACGATGCCGCGCTCGGTCATGCGGCATGACCAGCCGGAGGCCGTCTTCGCGATGGCAAAGATATTAAAGCGCGCCGGGGGCTTGTGGCCACCGAAGCTCTGGCTGGCGGAAGGGACGCAAATGACGGGTATCTTCCAGCCGGGGCCGTCGATCTCGTAGCGTGTCGCCAGATGCGTATGGCCATGCAGGACAAGTTCCGCCCCGTGCCGCCGCACGGTCCGCTGGAACAGGCCGATGCCGAGCAGCCGCTTGTGCGACGGCGCCGCGCCGCGTACCGGCGGGTGATGGATCATGATCACCCGGAACAGGCCGCGGTTGCCGGTCTCCCCAAGGATTTCGCCGAGGCGGCGTGCCTGCCGGTCGCGCAGATCGCCGGTTGCCATGAACGGTGCGGTGGCACGGGCCGATGACACGCCGATCAGGGCGACGTCGCCGCGGACCCGCAGGTAAGGGAACTCAACCGGACGGTGTTCGGCGGCCTCGCGGTCGCCCAGCATCCATGGCGCCCAGTAACGCCGGGTCTTTTTCAAAGCACCGGGCACATAGGCATCGTGATTGCCGGGGACAACCGACACGTCATGCGGATTGCCCAGGGTTTTGAGCCAGCGCTCGGCGGTCTCCAGTTCCTCGTCCAGCGCGAGGTTGACCAGATCGCCCGTCACCGCCAGATGGTCCGGCGCCTGCGTCTTCAGATCGGCAATCAGGGTATCGAGCGTGCCTTCGGTCATCGAACCCTTGCGGTTGGACCGCCAGTTGATATAGCCGGTGATGCGTTTTGACACGAGCTCGCGCAGACTTGGCGCGGGCAGGGGCGACAGGTGGATGTCGGAGATATGTGCGAGACGAAACATTATGCCAGCTTTAAGAGACTCTGGTGTAGGAATCCAGTGTTAGAACCTTTGCTCTGCAGCAGGGTTCCCATTTAGGACCGGTGAAATGGCTGACAAAAACGTGAAATGGCGGCATCGCCTGTTTCACACCTACTTTCTCCTGCGGCGCCCGATGACATTGGGCGCGCGCGGCGTGATCCTCGACGAAGCGGCCCGGTCGGTCTTTCTCATCAGGCATACCTATGTGCCCGGCTGGCAGTTTCCCGGCGGCGGCGTGGAAACCGGCCATACGGTCGAACACACGCTGGCAAAGGAGTTGATAGAAGAAGGCAATATCGAGTTGACGGCCAGGCCGCAGCTTTTTGCCATCTATCACAATGCGCATGCCTCGAAGCGCGATCATGTCGCGCTCTATGTCTGCCGTTCGTTCCGGCAGACCGCACCGCGCCTGCCGGACCGCGAAATCGCCGAGGCCGGATTTTTCCGGCTCGATGCCCTGCCGGAAGGCACCACCGCCGCGACGCGGCGGCGGCTTGCCGAAATTCTCGATGGCGCCGAGATATCGCTCACCTGGTGAGTTTCAGAACCGGTCCCGGTCATGCGGCGCGGCAAAATCCACCTGCGGCCCTTTGGGGATGATACCTGTCGGATTGATGGTTTTGTGGCTACCGTAATAATGCGCCTTGATGTGCAGCATGTTCACGGTCCCGGCCACATCAGGCACCTGGTAGAGATCGCGGGTGTAATTGGACAGGTTCGGATAGTCGGCGATGCGCTGGCGGTTGCATTTGAAATGCCCGACATAAACCGGATCAAAGCGCAGCAGGGTGGTGAACAGCCGCCAGTCCGCCTCGGTAACCCGATTGCCCGCGAGATAGCGCTGCCTGCCGAGACGCTCCTCCAGCTGATCGAGTGTGGCAAACAGCTGGTCGAACGCTTCCCCGTAGGCTTCCTGCGTGGTGGCAAAGCCTGCGCGGTATACGCCATTGTTGATATTGGGATAGACGAGGGCATTGACGGCGTCGATCTCGCTGCGCAGGGCGTCGGGGTAGAAATCCTGCGATGCATCGCCAAAGGCGTCGAACGCCGTGTTGAGCATGCGGATGATTTCGGAGGACTCGTTCGAAACAATGGTGTTCTGCTGCTTGTCCCACAGAACAGGCACCGTCACGCGGCCGGAATAGGAAGGATCAGCGCGCGTGTAGATTTCGTGAAGCCGTTTCGAACCGAAGAGGTGATCCGGCGTGGCGCCGTCCACGGCATGGAAGGTCCAGCCTTCCGCACCCATGAAATGATCGACCACGGATACGGAAATGACATCCTCGAGCTTCTTCAACGCGCGGAAGATCAGCGTGCGGTGCGCCCAGGGACAGGCATAGGAAACATAGAGGTGATAGCGTCCGGCCTCGGCCTTGAAGCCGCCCTTGCCCGATGGACCGGCAGAGCCATCCGCCGTCACCCAGTTGCGGAATTGCGATTCCGAACGGATGAAGCGCCCGCCGCTGTCCTTGGTGTCGTACCACTGGTCGTGCCACTTGCCGTCAATCAGAAGACCCATTTCATACTCCTTGGCTCGCAAACCTGCGTGCAATGATGCCTGCGTTTATTGCCTATACCTAGACACAAATGCCGTTCAAACCACCCCGGCCCGGGTGAACAGAGTGTCACTTTTTGCCATGGGCGCGCGAAAATCGGTTTACGGCGGGCGGCTGAGATGCTACGCGGGAAAAAAGGAGACATTTTGTGACAGGATTCCTCTTCATCCGACGATGAAACCCGAACCGGCGCTTGAACAGCGCGGCGGACGTTCCTGTGTTGGCCAAAGGCCATTGTCTACTCCTTTATGAAGATACCCAGCATGCTGACCCATGTCGTGACCTACGCGCCGGAAGAACCGGTGTATGACGCTGCCATCGAAGACATCAACAAGGAAGCTTTCGGCCCCGGCCGTTTCACCCGTGCCGCCTACCGCATCCGCGAGGGCGGTCCGCATGACCGTGCCCTGTCCTTTGTCGCGCTGAACGGCGAGCATGTGGTGGGGTCGGTGCGGCTGACGCCCATCCTGATCGGCAAGACACCGGCGATGCTGCTCGGTCCGCTAGCAGTCCGGCCCGCCTGGAAAAAACAGGGCATCGGCGCGGCGCTCATGCGCATGTCCATGGAAGCCGCCCGGCTTGCCGGTCACAAGCTGGTCATTCTGGTGGGGGACGAGCCCTATTATGCGCCATTCGGCTTCCGCCCCATTGTCGGGCATCAGATCGAGATGCCTGCGCCGGTCGAACCATCGCGGTTCCTTGCCTGCGAACTCACGCCGCGCGCCCTGAAAGATGTGCAGGGCCGGGTACGGCATGCGGGGATTGACGGTCAGTAGGCCGGTAATCACCGGCCTTCGCGGTACCACATGCTGCCAAGGACGAGGATCATCGCGGCAAGTCCGAGGAAGCCGGAGAACAGCGGCAGGCGGTTGACGCTCTTCAGGACCGTTTCACTCGTCGGCCGCAACCCGATCCAGTTGTCGCCGCTGGCGCTGGCGAAGCTGCGCGAAGCGACGATGCTGGGCACTTCGATCGATGCCTGGTCTGCGGTTGCCCGCAAGCGGCGGGCACCGCCGCCGGTTTCGCGGGCGAAGCCGTCGAGCTTGGCTGTCGTCGATATATAGTCCGCAAATTCTGGTGCATCGACCGGCCCGACATGGGCAAGCGTCGTCAGATCGCCATTGGCAACCTGAAACAGGCCGATTTCCGTTGTCGGCACCGAGGCGCTGAATACGCCAGGCTCGGTCTCAGTGAGCGGGATGTCCTGCTTCTTGCCCGATGGCGTGATGATGCTGGCCTGCTGGGCGGTCTTCTTCATCGTCTGGCGGCGGATTTCGAGGTTGCGGCCGCTGCCGGTCGCTGTCAGGGCTTCCTCTTCCAGTTCCGGTTCCTTCATCAGCCAATGGGCAATGCGGCGGTAGAGCGCCGCATGCGGGCCGCCGCCTTCAAAGCCACGCGCCCACAGCCAGCCCTGATCGGACAGGAACATGCCGACGCGGCCTTCACCAATGCGGTTGAGGACGAGCAACGGCTTGTCGCCGGCATTCATCACGACCGTGCCTTCCGGCTTGTTGACATCGATGACGCGGAACCAGCGGCTCCACTGCGGCGGCTCCTGTGTGCTGCCTTCAAGCCCGCGCGTCACGGGATGGCGTTTGCCGTCGTCGCTCAGGCGCGGATAGAAAGCTTTCTCGGTAACGTCCCCCGTCGGCGTTGCCGGCAGGATGGTCAGGAGCGGCGTGTTGGCGATGGAGACGTTGCCCGCATATTCAGGACCGGCGGCAATCAGCAATGCGCCGCCCTTCTGCACGTAGTCGTTGATGTAATCGTAATAGAGCAGCGGCAGCACGTCGCGGTGCTGATAGCGGTCGAAAATGATGAGATCGAACTGGTCGATCTTCTCGACGAACAGTTCCCGCGTCGGGAAGGCGATCAGCGACAGTTCATTGATCGGCGTGCTGTCCTGCTTTTCCGGCGGGCGCAGAATGGTGAAATGAACCAGATCCACCGATGCATCGGATTTCAGCAGGTTGCGCCAGGTGCGCTCGCCATTGTGCGGCTCGCCCGAAACCAGCAGTACTTTCAGGTTTTCGCGGATGCCGTCGACCATGGCGACGGCGCGGTTGTTGATTTCGGTCAGCTCGTTGGGAACGGCGTCGACCGCCAGCTCGACAATGTTGACGCCGGCGCGGGGCAGCGTCACTTCAAGCGGCATTTCCTGGCCGATGATGGCATCCTGGGAGGTGACCTCATTGCCGTTCACCCGCACGGTGACGCGTGCCCGGCCGCCCTGGGATTCACCCGCGGCCGTGACCTTGTAGGTCATCTGCTGCGGCTTGCCGGTAATGCCGAAGCGCGGCGCCCGCACAAACTGGATACGCCGGTCGATCTCGCCCGGACGTCCGGTGATCAGCCCGTGGACCGGTGCATTGAAACCAAGCGCCGCGACATTGTTCGGGATATCGTGGATTTGCCCGTCGGTGATCATGATGGCGCCGCCGATGCGCGAAGGCGGAACATCGCGGAATGCGCCGTTCATGGCCTGGAACAGCCGCGTGGCCGTGGCATCGTCGGTTTCGCTGGCGCGGTTGGTTTCCACGGTCCGCACCTCGAATTGCGGCAGGCGCGCCAGCGCGGCCTGGACCTGCTTGAGCGCCTCGGTCGTATCGGCGGTGCGCTCGCCGATATCCTGGCTCTGGCTGCGGTCGGCGATCACGGCGACGACGCTTTTGAGCGGCTCGCGTTCCTCGTTGATGACAACGGGATTGAACAGGGCCATGGCGAGCGCGGCCACGGCGAGCAGGCGGATCACGCCGCCGCGCTGGCGCAGGTACAGGCCCGCCAATGCAAGCGCCAGCAAAGGCAGAAGCAGCAGTGCCAGCAGCGGGGTCGACAGCAGGGGCTGGAAATCGAGGGAGAGATACATGTCAGTTCGCCAGCCGCTTCAGAAGATCGGGCACGTGCACCTGATCGGATTTGTAGTTGCCGGTCAGCATGTACATGACGATGTTGATGCCCGCGCGATAGGCAAGGACCCGCTGATCCGGATCGTTGGGGATCGTCGGGAGCAGGGGAGCACCGCTGGCATTGACGGCCCAGGCGCCGGCGAGATCATTGCCGGTTATCATGATGGGGGAAACGCCGTCGCCGACCCGCACGGGACGGTCCTTGTTGGCTTCGGGTGCCTGCGAGGCCTGTACCCATAGCTGGCTGCCGCGGAACCGGCCGGGAAAATCCTGCAGGATATAGAAGGCCTTGGTCAGCACATGGTCGTTTGGAACCGGTTCCAGCGCCGGTATGTTCATGCCGGAAAGAATGTCGCGCAGGCGCGCATTGGCCGGGGTCGAACTGTTGTCGAAGCTGATGGCGGCGGCATCCTGATCGCGCGTGTCGAACAGAACGGTTCCGCCCTGCTGCATATAGGCGTCGATCTTGGCAATGGCGTCCCGCGACGGCATTTTGGCCGCGGCG
Organism: Phyllobacterium sp. 22229; assembly: GCF_052056495.1. NCBI lineage: Bacteria > Pseudomonadati > Pseudomonadota > Alphaproteobacteria > Hyphomicrobiales > Phyllobacteriaceae > Phyllobacterium > Phyllobacterium sp. 22229. The sequence goes on along the minus strand of NZ_JBQEPA010000019.1, from coordinate 24,839 downwards.
TCGACGGGCCAGTAGATGAGCGGAAAGAAGGCAAGCTCGTCGGTTTCGGGGTTGACGCCTATGGGATCGCCGGGCTCCAGCGCCGTGCTGTCGGCCAGCGCCCTGGAAAGCCCGAAAAGGCCTGCCTTGCTGATATCGTCAATAGCACGGTCCCCGGTGATGATATAGGCGAGATGCGTGGCATTGACCGCGTCCAGTATGGTCTGGTCGCCCGGTTTGCTGTCGTTCTGCTGGGCATGGGCCGGAGAGGGTCCGAATGCCAGGATGGCGGGAATGATGAGGATTGCGAGAGAGGCGGCTGCTGCCGTCTTGAAGCGGCGGCGCAAATGCCCGCCGAGCCAGAGAATGGCAAGCGCATCGAGCGCCAGCAGCAGGGCGGCGAGCCCGAAGAGCGGACCGCGCAGCGGTACCGATTCATCGACGGCATAGCGTGCCGTGGTCACGGGAATGGCAAGCTCGGGACGGACCAGAGGCTTGATGCCGCTGTCCGGCTTGAAGAGGTTGAGGGCGCTCATGGAATCCTCGACGCCGTAAAAGCCGGGCGGATTGTCAAAGCTCACCGTGCCGGTTTCGCCCGGCTTGAGGATAAGCGGCTTGGCATCCGCGCCGGGAGGGGTCAAAGCCCCTTCGGCGTTCAATGTCAGATAGGGCGGAAAGGCGCGGGAAGCCCCCGCGCCATTTTCCTGCGGCGATGGTCCGGTGTTGCGCGACAGGGTGACGATGCGGTGCAGCATGTCGACAAAACTGCCGCTGATCGGCAGGTTCGACCACGTGGCTTCCGGCGTGACGTGGAAGAGGACGATCTGACCGCGCCCGCGGGTCTCGCCCGTCACCAGCGGCGTGCCGTCGGCAAGATTGGCCCAGCTCTTCTCGAAAAGGTCGATGGCGGGCTCTGCCAGCACCTGGCGATTGACCGTGACGTCCTGCGGCGTCGGCAGCCCGGCAAACGGACCCGTATCCGGGAACGCGGCAACCGGCTGGGATTCCTTCCACGACAGGGCACCGCCCAGGGAACGTTCCCCCTTGCGCAAATTGACCGGCAGAAGCGGGTCGTGTTCGCTGTTGCCCGCAAGGCGCGGACCGGCAAAGCGGATGAGTGTCCCGCCCTTGGCAACCCAGTCCACCATGGCCTGTTCGGTCTCGCCGGGCAGCTTGCCGATATCGGCCATGATGATGACGGACGGCTTCTGCTCCAGGAGTTCGGGGATGGCCTTGATCAGTTCCGCATTGCGCGGCCGCAGGAGATCGGCGAAGGGCTCAAGCGCGCGCGAGATGTAATAGAGCGGCGACAGCAGCGGCTGTGACAGGTCGGCTTCAGAACCGGACAGCAGGGCAACGCGGCGGCGCTTGTTGTTGTCGTCGACAAGGAAGGTGGCGCCCGCATGCGGGGCGTTGTCGATGCGCAGGCTGTGAAAGTCGTTGCGCAGTTCATAGGGCGCCGTGATGACGGCCTCTCCGGCCGCTTCATTGGCCCGGAAAACCAGTCCGGTTTCGGCGATGCGGCGGCCCTTTTCATCATAGGCGCCGATGGTGATGCCGCCCGAGGCGCGGCTGTCATCGGAACGCACGGCGTGGACCGTCAGTCCATTCGCATTGTTCTCCACCTGCCGGATGGCAGAAAGAGCTGCGATCGATGGCTGATACCAGATCACCGAGGCGATCCCGCTCCCCTCCATGGATTTGACGGCTGTCGCCGCCTGCGGAGTGTCGACACCATCGTTGAGGTAGGCGACGCGCACGCCTTTGACATTGACAAGGGCGGCCTTCAGCCGGTCGAAGGCTGCGCTGCGGTTGACGGGAATCGGCCGGACATTCAGCGCGCGCAGCCGCTCAAGCGCGGTTGCGGCATCGAACGGGCCGACGTCAGCATTCAGCTTCTCGGCCGTACCCAGGATGTAGATCAGCGCGCCGGAGGCATTGGCATCGGCGATGAGCCGTTCCGCCGTTTCCTTGCGCGCGGCCCATTCCTCATTGGAAGACCAGCCATTGTCGAGCACGATGGCGACCGGTTCCTTGCCGCTCAAAGTCTCGGCGCGCGGATTCCATACGGGTTCGGCGAGCGCCAGAATGACGAGCGCGGCGAGCACAAGCCGCAGCAGCGTCAGCCACCAGGGGCTGCGGTCCGGCGTTTCCTCCTTCTTGAGGATCTGGGCCAGAATTTTCAGCGGGGGGAAGGATTCCCGGACCGGCCGCGGCGGCGTCGCGCGCAGCAGCCACCAGATGACAGGCAGGGCCAGAAGACCGAAAAGGATTGCCGGTGCACCGAGGGCAAGAGGAAAGGCACCCATCATAGGCCCGTCCTCTGATAGCCGGCATCGGCGGTCATGTTCAGGTGTACGGAAACCAGTGCTTCGGAGGCGAGGCGATCGGTGCGGTTGGCGGTGTAGCTCCAGCCGATGCGGCGGCAATAGGCGCTGAGCGTTTCACGCCGGGCAAGGAACAGGCGCTTGTATTCCTCGGCATAGTCCTGCGCCCGTCCAACGGTCAGAACAGCGCCGGATTCCGGATCGACGAATTCCGTGCGCCGCTTGTAGGGGAAATCCGCTTCGGCCGGATCGTAGATTTCGACCAGATGCGCGCGAGCGCCGCGCTGCGCAATCTGCTCGAGCAGGGCAAGCGTTTCGCTGACCGGCTCGAGAAAATCGCTGACCAGCACCACATCGGAAAAGCGCCGGACCTTGCTGAAATCCGGTTGCTTCGGCAGATCGATGACATGCGACAATGCAACCGCCAGTCGCTCCGCGCCATTGGCGGCGGAGGCCGGATCGGTGACGCCGGGAAAGGCGATGCGCTCGCCGCTGCGCGACAAAAGCTCGGCCAGCGCCAGGATGAGCACGAGCGCGCGCGATTCCTTCGATACCTGCGCCATATCCGATTTGTAGAGCATGGAGGCCGAGGAATCAGCCCAGAGCCAGACCGTATGGGCGGCTTCCCATTCCTGATCCCGGACATAGGTGCGGTCATCGCGCGCCGACCGGCGCCAGTCGATGCGCGCAATGGCTTCGCCGTCCGTGTAGGGCCGGAATTGCCAGAAGGTCTCGCCGACGCCGCTCTTGCGGCGGCCATGCCAGCCGGTATTGGTGGTGTTGGCGATGCGGCGGGCTTCGACCAGAAGATCGGGCAACAGCGCGGCGCGCTGGCGTGCACGCGCCAGTGCCTCGCGTGTCGCGGTCTTCTCGACCTGCGCGCCAATGGCTGCCATCAGAGTGCGGCCTTGGTCAGATTGGCGATGACCTCGCGCACGTTCATGCCGTCGGCGCGGGCAGCGAAGGTCAGTGCCATGCGGTGCTGCAGAACTGGTTCGGCCAGCGCCCTGACATCGTCAATCGACGGCGCGAGACGCCCGTCATAGAGCGCGCGGGCGCGCGCGCACAGCATCAGCGCCTGGCTGGCGCGCGGGCCGGGGCCCCAGGCGATGAATTTTTGCGCGATATCGTTGTCCGCACCGGGGCGGGCCGAACGCACGAGCTTGAGGATGGCTTCGACAACGCCTTCGGCCACGGGAATCCGGCGGATCAGCTGCTGCATGTCGCGCAGGCGCTCGGCAGTGATGGTCTTGGCCGCGCGGGCTTCGGACGTGCCGGTGGTTTCCAGCAGGACGCGGCGCTCTGCGTCGAGTTCCGGATAAAGGATATCGATCTGCATGAGGAAGCGGTCAAGCTGCGCCTCGGGAAGGGGATAGGTGCCCTCCTGTTCCAGCGGGTTTTGCGTCGCCAGCACATGGAACGGCGCCGGCAGGTCGTGCCGTTCACCGGCTACGGTCACGTGATATTCCTGCATGGACTGCAGCAGGGCGGATTGGGTGCGCGGCGAGGCGCGGTTGATTTCGTCAGCCATCAGCAGCTGGGCGAAGATCGGGCCTTTGACATAGCGAAACGAGCGCTTGCCATGGTCGTCCTGCTCCATGACTTCCGAGCCGATAATGTCCGACGGCATCAGGTCGGGCGTGAACTGCACACGGCGCTCATCGAGGCCGAGCACGGTACCGAGGGTTTCAACGAGCTTGGTCTTGGCAAGGCCGGGAACGCCGACGAGAAGGGCATGGCCGCCGGCAAGCAGCGCGACGAGCGTGCGTTCGATCACGCTTTCCTGGCCGAAGATGACAGTGCCGACGGCAGCGCGTACCCTGGAGATATCGGCCAGAGCCTTTTCCGCCTCTGCTATCATGGCCTTCGGATCCGATGGTTCCCCGGTTTTGATGATTGTCATGGTTTACCTCGTCTCTGGCCTGCGGAGCTGGTTTATGGTCAGCTTCACACTTAAATGAGTCTAAATCACTATGACATGCAGACAAGCGGTTTAACGGTGACTATTTCGTGACGAATGAACAAAAAGGTCTTGGTATGGCACAGTCAGAAGGCACGTTGCGCGATGCGGCAGGGCTTGAAGCGCTGATTTCGCGCGCCGCGGCACAAGGCAAGGGCCTGCCGCCGGTGGAAAAGTGGAACCCGGATTTCTGCGGTGATCTTGATATGGAGATCAAGGCGGATGGCACCTGGTTCTACATGGGAACACCTATCGGCCGCGCACCGCTGGTCCGGCTGTTCTCCACGGTTCTACGCCGGGATGCCGATGGCAAGACCTATCTGGTCACGCCCGTCGAGAAAGTCGGCATCCGCGTCGAGGATGCGCCCTTCCTTGGCGTTGAGCTTAATGTATCGGGCGAGGGCGGCGATCAGGTCATGACCTTCCGCACCAATGTCGGCGATATTGTCGAGGCAAATGCCGGCAATCCCCTGCGCTTTGTCATCGACCCGGCCAATGGCGGCCTCAAGCCCTACGTGCTGGTGCGCGGACGGCTGGAAGCGCTGCTGGCCCGCCCGGTCATGTATGAACTGGTCAGCCATGGCGAAGATATCGTCGTTGGCGGCAAATCCATGTTTGCCGTGCGTTCCGGCGGTACGGTCTTTCCGATCATGCCATCGGGCGAACTGGAAGAGCAAAGTCTATGAACCAGACAATATTGAGGGATGACGGCTTTTCGGCCCGGGCCTTTGCGCAGCGCGTTGCGGCGAAGGGCCATGAGACGCTGAGTGTCGATCATGGCGACCACCTGCTCAATCCGGACCTCGATGCCCTGATCGCGGCGACAAAACTGCGTGAGGCGGCGGTGCTGATCCCCATCGTCGATCACGGGGATGAAGCGGGTGTCATTCTCACCCTGCGCAATGCCAACATGCGCAAGCATTCAGGCCAGGTGGCGTTTCCCGGCGGCGCCATCGATCCGGAAGATGATTTCCAGCCGGAAAAGGCGGCGCTGCGCGAGGCGCATGAGGAGATCGGGCTGGAAGGGCGGCATGTCGAACTTCTCGGCCGCCTGCCGCGCTATCTCACCACGACGGGTTATTCCATTACCCCGGTGCTCGGGCTCGTTCATCCGCCCTTCGACCTGACGCCCAACCCGGATGAAGTGGCCGATGTCTTCGAAGTGCCATTGTCCTTTCTGATGAATCCTGCCAACCACCGCAGGGAAAGCCGGATATGGCAGGACAAGGAACGTTTCTATTATACGATGCCGTTTGGCGACCGCTTCATCTGGGGCGTCACGGCGGGCATCATCCGTACACTTTATGAAAGGCTCTATTCTTGAGCATGACAGTTTCGATTGCCGGCAAGGCCCCATGGTTGAAGGACGAGGCCCTGCAAAGATTGCTCGCTGCCCTTTCCGCCAATGGCGAGGGCGCACGCGTCGTTGGCGGTGCAGTGCGCAATGCGCTTCTCGGGCAGGAGGTGTCCGATCTCGATATCGCGACCACCTGTGTGCCGGATGAAACGATTCACCGGGCACAGGCGGCGGGGTTCAAGGCCGTGCCGACCGGGATCAGCCACGGCACGGTGACCGTTGTCGCCGGCAAGCGGCCGTTCGAGGTGACGACGTTGCGCGCCGATGTCGAGACCGACGGGCGCCATGCCGCCGTGGCCTTCGGCCGGGACTGGCAGGTCGATGCGAACCGGCGCGATTTCACCATCAACGCGCTCTATGTCGAGGCGGATGGCACGATCGTCGATCTGGTCGGCGGTCTTGCCGATATTGAAAGCCGGACCCTGCGCTTCATCGGCGACGCGGAGCAGCGTATCCGCGAGGACTATCTGCGCATCCTGCGCTTCTTCCGGTTTTTTGCCTGGTATGGCCATGGCCGTCCCGAGAGCGAAGGCCTGAAGGCCTGCGCCCGCCTGAAGGATGGGCTGGCGCAGCTGTCGGCGGAGCGTATCTGGTCGGAGCTGAAGAAAATGCTGGCGGCGCCGGATCCTTCGCGCGCGCTGTTGTGGATGCGTCAGGCGGGCGTGCTGACGGCCGTTTTGCCCGAGAGTGAGAAATGGGGCATCGATGCGATCCATGGTCTCGTCAAGACCGGGAACGAGCTGGGCTGGGCGGCTGATCCGCTGCTGCGCCTTGCCAGCATGATCCCGCCCAATGCCGAGCGCATTCACGCCATGGCGGTGCGCCTCAAGCTTTCCAATCAGGAACGCGAGCGGCTGCAGGCATGGGCTGGTGCCGTGTTGCCCAATGCCGAAATTTCCGAGGGCGGGTTTGCCAAGCGGCTTTACCGCAGCGAGAAGCAGGGCATGATGGACCGCCTGCGCCTTGCCTTGGTTTCAGCGCGCATGGAGGCGCTCAATGACAATGCCGCTATGATGCGTGCCGGCCATCTGTCAAAACTTCTGGAATTTGCCAGGACGTACGAGAAACCCAAATTCCCCATCACCGGCGGCGATCTCATTGCGGCCGGTCTGGAAAAGGGCCCCGATGTGGGCAAGCTGCAACGCGCGCTTGAGGATGTCTGGATTGACTCGGGCTTCACGCTCGACCGCGATGCGCTGCTCGCCAGAATTCCCGAATTTATCGGGAAAGCCTAGGCTGCCTTGCCCTTTTCAGGCTGGATATTGGCCTTGATCGTTTCGAGCATGGCTTCGCGAATGGCCGTTTCGCCGTGGGTTTCGCGAAGGTGCTCGGTGGCGCGGCGGATGATCTCGGCTTCGGTGTCGTGACGGGTATGCCACTGGCAACCGGGAACGATGCAATGAAGTTCTTTCATGGCCTTTTCTCCCTGTTGTGGGCCCGGTGTGACGCGAGCCCTCTCCATCGAGATACGGCTAGATACCGTACCGGCAGCACCATAACGCATGAAAGCCCGGATTGATCCCTGAAAAAATCAGTTCACGGCCATTTGACCGTTGGCGGCATGGACGACAGGATCGAATCCACATTGCCGCCGGTCTTCAGGCCGAAGATGGTGCCGCGATCATAGAGCAGGTTGAATTCGACGTAGCGTCCGCGCCGGACCAGTTGTTCCTGCCGGTCTTCGGAACTCCAGTCCCGGTTGAAATTCTGCCGGACGAGATAGGGGTAGACCACCGAAAAGGCCCGGCCGACGTCGCGGGTGAAGGCGAAGTCGGCATCCCAGCCGCCATTCTCGTCGGAGGAATGCAGCCAGTCATAGAAAATGCCGCCCGTACCGCGCGGCTCCTTGCGGTGCGGCAGATAAAAATACTCGTCGCACCAGTCCTTGAACTTCTGGTGGCTGGCGACTGCCGCATGCTTGTCGCAGACGAATTTCATCGCCTTGTGGAAAGCGGCGGTGTCCGCGTCTTCCTGCGTCCGCTTGCGGTCGAGAACCGGCGTCAGGTCGGCGCCGCCGCCAAACCACTGGCGGGTGGTGACAACCATGCGCGTGTTCATGTGCACTGCCGGGACGAACGGGTTCTGCGGATGGGCAATCAGTGAAATACCCGAGGCCCAGAAGCGCGGATCTTCATCCGCACCGGGTATCTGCTTGCGGAATTCCGGTGAAAATTCGCCATAGACGGTGGAGGTGTGAACCCCGACCTTCTCGAAGACCCGGCCATGCATGATCGACATGATCCCGCCGCCGCCTTTGCCTTCCTCGCGCTGCCAGGGCGTCTGGACGAAGCGGCCCGCCGGCCGGTCGGAGAGGGGGCCTTCCAGATCATCCTCGAGCTGCTCGAAACTGGCGCAGATCTTGTCGCGCAATTCGGCAAACCACGCAGTGGCGGCTGTCTTCTTGTCTTCAAGTGCCTCAGGCAGGATGGCGGGAATATCCGGGCGGTCCATATGAGCGATTCCTTCTTGCTGTGCACTTTATCACATCCGGGGCGCGGCAAAGGAAGGTGGTCTTTGGGCTATCCCAAAAAAATGACTCGTTTTCGGGGCGGGGTTTGATCTACTCTCCGCCATACAGGGTTCAGGCAGGGATGCAAAATGGTCTCCAAAGTACCCAGGACACACTTTCCCAAGCCGCCGCTCGACGGCTTGCGCAAGCAGTTGAAGGAAAGCCGGGGCGAAGCCACCCGGCAGCGCGGCGCATTCATCCGCGAGAGCTTTCGCCTGCCGCGTCCTGCCGCCCGCGAGAAGGCGAAGGAGTGGTTCGAGCAATACCCGAAGGCGGCCTACTGGACGGAAATCGAAAGCTGGTACGAACGGCCGGGCGATATCATCGAATTCACCATGCGCCGTTTGCCCAATGCCGACTAAAGTCGACTGGAAAGACTGCTGAAAGTGTGAAATTTTCAGAATTGCAGGAAAAATTGACGCGAATTGTCAGCAATCGAACACTTTTCTTCATAAATGGCATCAAATTATTTCAATGATGGATTCAGGATTGTCATGAATCGTGGCTGACAGCCTGCCATAAAGACAGTAGAACTTTTTTCAGCGCCGGAGAATCTTCCGGCCGCGCAATAAAAAATTCAAGGAGGACACTATGCGCTTATCGTTGATCTCTGGCGTGGCGTTGACGGCTGTCATGGCGATGACTTCATTCGCCCGTGCTGACATCGTCATCGGCAACATCGCGCCTGTAACCGGCCCTGTGGCTGCCTATGGCATGCAGGTGAAGAACGGTGTTGCAGCGGCTGCGGAAGCCATCAATGCCGAGGGCGGCATCAAGGGCGAGAAGATCGTCATCAAGCTTTTCGATGATGCCGGCGAGCCGAAGCAGGGTGTATCGGTTGCCAACCAGGTGGTCGGCGAAGGTATCAAGTTTGTGGTTGGCCCGGTCACGTCAGGCGTTTCGATGCCGGTTTCCGACGTGCTGGCTGAAAACGGCATCCTGATGATCACTCCAACCTCCACCACTCCTGATCTGACGACACGCGGCCTGGACACCGTGTTCCGCACCTGCGGCCGCGATGACCAGCAGGCCGAGGTTGCTGCCCAGTACATTCTCAAGCATTACAAGGACAAGCGCGTCGCGGTTGTCTATGACAAGAACACCTATGGCACGGGCCTTGCCAACAATCTGAAGGCAACGCTCAACAAGGGCGGCGTCAAGGAAGTTGTCGATCAGGGCATCAATGCCGGTGAAAAGGATTACAGCGCGCTCATTACCCGCCTGAAGTCCGAAAAGGCCGAAGTCATCTATTTCGGCGGCTATCATCCGGAAGGCGGCCTGATTGCCCGCCAGCTGGCTGACCAGGGCATCAAGGCCCAGATCATCGGTGCCGAAGGCCTGTCGAACACGGAATATTGGGCCATTGGCGGGGCTGCAGCTGCCGGTACGCTGTTCACCAACAGCGCCGATCCGACAAAGAACCCGTCTGCCGCAAAGATCATGGAAGCGCTGAAGGCCAAGAACATTCCGGCTGAAGCTTTCACGCTCAATGCCTATGCGGCGCTGCAGGTCATCAAGGCCGGCATTGAAAAGGCTGGTTCCGCCGATCCGGCAGCCGTGGCTGCGGCCCTGCACTCCGGTGCGGCCGTTTCTACCGTTGTCGGCGACCTGACCTACGCGAAAACAGGCGACCTGACGACGCCGACCTTCGTTCTCTACAAGTGGGAAGACGGCAAGGCAGCTGAAGTCAAGTAAGCTTCCTGTCAGTTGAATGAGGACGCCGGTCAGACATGGCCGGCGTTTTTCATGCGGGCAGCGAGAACTGCCGCAAGGCTTCACCGGTTGCGATGGCCGCCGACAGCGCCAGATTGAGCGACCGCGCGCCCGGCACCATGGGAATGATCAGCCTGGCATCGGCCGACTGGTGCACCTCATCCGGTACGCCTGATGATTCGCGTCCAAGCAGCAGGATATCGCCTCGCCGGAAGGCAAACTGCGTGTAGGGCACGGCTGCCTTGGTCGAAAACAGCAGCAGGCGGCGCTGTTCGCCCTGCCGCCATTTCTGGAAGTGCTGCCAGTCGGCATGGCGGGTGAGTGCGGCCTGCTCGAGATAATCCATCCCCGCGCGTTTGAGCGAGCGGTCGGAAACATCAAAGCCCGCGGGCTCGATGAGGTCGACGCCGATTCCAAAACAGGCAGCCATGCGCAGGATCGTACCGGTATTGCCCGGAATATCCGGCTGATAAAGCGCGATTCGCAGGTCGGTTTTGACTTCAGTCACAGGCGGCATGCTCCATTGGCAATATTTTACTCATGCAGGCGTATTTCATGAGAATAGGCTCTCGCTTTTTCCGTTCATAATAGGTATAGGGTTTCGACCGCAACGCTAACTTTGGAGGTGTCGATGACTGAATTTTTCCGACTTCTTCCAAACCGGATGGCTTCTCCTGAAGAAGCCGTGGCCGGTGTCGTTGGCGGTCTTGTGTCTGTTTTTTCCGCGTAGTTTTTCTTCCCTGACACAAGTCGCAATCGTCCCATGGTTGGCGTTTGCATGTTTGTTTCCTTCTGTTTCCATCATGCTCCGGCAACCTAAGCGCAGTAACCGCCACTCTGCGCCGGAATCATTCTCGTCTCGCATGTCATGCCGAGACCGTCGCCCGAAAGAGGTTAGATAATGTTTCGCTGGTTTGAAAAAAGGCTTGAGGCGTTTCCATCCGCCGAGCCCGGTGAGCCACCCAAGACACTCGTTGCATTCTGCATGCACTATACGCGCGGCGTCTGGCCGTGGCTCGCGGTCATGGCGGTGTGCACGGCGTCGATCGCCGTCCTTGAAGTATCGATGTATGCCTTCATGGGCAATGTCGTCGACTGGCTGTCCAACCAGTCGCGTGAAACCTTCATCGCGCAGGAGGGCTGGAAGCTCGCACTGCTGGCAGGCGTCGTGCTGATCGTCATGCCCGGCATCGTGCTGCTCGATTCGCTGGTCATTCACCAGACCCTTTTGAGCAACTACCCCATGCGCATCCGCTGGATGGTGCATCGCTATGTCGTCCGCCAGTCCATGACGTTCTTCCAGGACGAGTTTGCCGGGCGGATTTCCACCAAGCTGATGCAGACATCGCTCGCCGTGCGCGAGGCGGTGATGAAGCTGCTCGATGTCTTGAACTATGTGATTGTCTATTTCAGCGGCACGCTCATCATCGCCGCCGCTGCGGATTTGCGTCTCATGGTGCCGTTCCTGATCTGGCTTGCCGCTTATATCGGGTTGATGTGGTACTTCATTCCGAAGCTGCAGGTGGCATCCAAGGCGCAGGCGGATTCACGCTCATCCATGACCGGCCGCATCGTCGACAGCTACACCAACATTGCCACGGTCAAGCTTTTCTCCCATTCCAAGCGGGAAGAAAACTATGCCCGCGAGGGAATGGAGGAGTTCCTGTCCACAGCCTATACGCAGATGCGCATGGTGACGGGATTCCATGTCATGCTCTATGCGATGAACTGCCTTCTGCTGTTCTCGGTGAGCAGCATTGCGATCTGGCTGTGGCTGGGTTCGGCCATCTCCGTTGGCGCTGTGGCCGTGGGCATTGGCCTCGTGCTGCGTCTCAACGGCATGTCGCAGTGGATCATGTGGGAAATGTCGGCGCTGTTCGAGAATATCGGAACAGTGGAAGACGGCATTACCTCCATCTCGCTGCCGCGCCTTGTCACCGATGTTCCCCACGCGCCGGAACTGGCCGTCAGCGCCGGTGCCATCCGCTTCGAAGCCATCGGTTTCCACTATGGCAAGGGTGCGGGCGTCATCGACAAGCTGTCCCTCGATATCCGGCCGGGCGAAAAGATCGGGCTGGTCGGCCGGTCAGGGGCGGGCAAGTCGACGCTCGTCAACCTGCTGCTGCGGTTCTACGATCTGGAGAGCGGCCGCATCACCATCGATGGCCAGGACATCGCCAAGGTGAAGCAGGATTCGCTGCGCGAACATATCGGCATGATCACGCAGGATACTTCGCTGCTGCACCGCTCCATCCGCGACAACGTGCTGTACGGCAAGCCCGATGCCTCGGAAGAGCTGATGCGCCAGGCCGTGCAGAATGCACAGGCGGAGGCGTTCATCGAAGCGGCATCCGATCCCAAGGGACGGCGCGGGTTCGATGCGCATGTGGGCGAACGGGGCGTCAAGCTCTCGGGCGGCCAGCGCCAGCGTATCGCCATTGCCCGGGTCATGCTCAAGGATGCGCCGATTCTCATCATGGATGAGGCGACCTCCGCGCTTGATTCGGAAGTGGAAGCGGCCATCCAGGACAATCTTTACCGGCTGATGCAGGGGAAGACGGTCATTGCCATCGCACACCGCCTGTCCACCATTGCGGCGCTTGATCGTCTCGTGGTGATGGACAAGGGCAGGATCGTGGAAAGCGGCAGCCATGAGGAACTGATTGCCGCCGACGGCATTTACGCCAACCTCTGGGCGCGGCAATCCGGCGGCTTCCTCGGGCTGGATGACGAGCAGGAAGCGGCGGAATAACCGGCTTTTACCCTGTTTCAGACATGGCGCCTCCCGGTTCGGCCGGGGGGCGTTTTCTTTGCCGGAGAATATCTGAACGAACTTTAATTTGACGGGCAGGAGGACTCACTCAACAGTATCTTTTCAGTCGCGCGCTGCACGTCTGACCCAGAAAGGCTTCTGCACCGCATGAGAAATCTCTTCCGTCTGTTCGAAAGCTGGATCGATCCCTACGCTGCACCGCCGGCGGATCATGTCCCGTCGCGGCCGTTTCCGTTCATCTGGTTCTATGTCCGGCAGGCCAAGGCCGCGTTTTTCGCCGTGCTGGTGCTGGGCGGGCTGGTGGCGCTGACGGAAGCGGGCCTGTTCTGGTTTCTCGGCGGGCTCGTTGATATCCTGGCATCGGTCAACCCGGCAAAGGGCTGGCAAGGCCTGATGCAGGATCACGGCACGCCGCTTCTTCTGATGCTGGCGGGTGTCCTCATCGCCCGGACGATCATCCTGACGCTGTCGGCGCTGGTCGAGGAACAGACGGTTGTACCTGGTTTCTTCAATCTGGTGCGCTGGCAGGCGCATCTGCACACCTATCGCCAGAGCCTTGCCTTCTTCCAGAATGACTTTTCCGGCCGCATCGTCACCAAGGTCTGGGCGACGGGGCAGGCGGTTGGCGATTTCATGATGACGCTTCTGCAGGCCATCTGGATCTGCATCGTCTACAGCGTCACCACCATCGCGCTGATCGGCGACCTTGACTGGCGGCTGGCGACGATCGTCGTCGTCTGGCTCGCGGTGTTCAGCCTGATCGCCCGCTATTTCCTGCCGCGCGTGCGCCGGGCTGCGGCGGAGACCGCGGAAGCAAGCTCCGTCGTCACGGGCCGGCTGGTCGACGGCTACAGCAATATCCAGACGCTGAAACTGTTCGGCAGCGCCGAGCGCGATGACGCCTATATGCGGCAGGGCATGCAGCGCTGGCTCGATGCCATCATTCCTTTGACGCGCGGCCTGAGCGGCATCCGCATTGCGCTCGGCGCAACCAGCGGTGTCATGATCTGCGCTGTGGCGATTGTTTCCATCGATCTGTGGTTGAAGTCGGAAATATCGCCCGGCGCCATCGCCTTCACCCTCGGCCTTGTCCTGCGGCTGAGCATGCTTTTGGGACGGACCATGGCCAACCTCAACGGTCTCCTGCGCAATTACGGCACCATCCAGAATTCGATGGAGCTGCTGGCGCGGCCGGTCACCGTGGTCGACAAGCCCGGTGCGGCGCGCCTTGCGGTACCCGCAGGCGCCATCCATTTCGACAATGTGCAGTTTCACTACGACCGTTCGAAGCCGGTCTTCGACAATCTGTCGCTGAGCGTGCTTCCCGGCGAAAAGGTCGGGCTTGTCGGACGTTCCGGTGCGGGCAAGTCCACCCTGGTCAATCTGCTCCTGCGCTTCTACGACGTCCAGGCCGGGCGCATCCTGATCGACGGGCAGGACATTGCGCAGGTCACGCAGGACTCGCTGCGTGCGCATATCGGAATGGTAACGCAAGACACGTCGCTGCTGCATCGCTCCGTGCGTGACAACATTCTGTATGGCCGTCCCGACGCATCCGACGAACTGATGCGGCAGGCGGTGGAGAACGCACAGGCCGAAACCTTCATTGCCGCCCTGACCGATCCCAAGGGCAGGCAGGGCTTTGACGCCCATGTGGGCGAGCGCGGCGTCAAGCTGTCCGGCGGCCAGCGGCAGCGGATTGCCATTGCGCGGGTCATGTTGAAGGATGCACCGATTCTCATTCTCGATGAGGCGACGTCGGCGCTCGATTCGGAGGTGGAAGCCGCCATTCAGGACAATCTCTACCGGCTGATGCGCGGCAAAACCGTCATCGCCATCGCGCACCGCCTGTCGACCATCGCTGCCCTCGACCGGCTTGTGGTCATGGATGGCGGACGCATTGTCGAGAGCGGCAGCCATGACGCGCTGATCGCTGCCAACGGGCTCTACGCCGGGCTTTGGGCGCGCCAATCCGGCGGCTTTATCGGGCGCTCGTGAGGCCGCTGCGAAAATGCAAACAGATTCATGGCCAAAGAGTGGAAAAGGTGTGGCGACTTATCCCTGCGACATCCTGCCCTTGTGGCTCTGTCAGGCTGGACAAGCTCCTGCGACATGCTTAGAAACCACGCAATATGCTGGGGAATCCGCGAGGCTCATTCTATGGGCCAGTCGTGTATTGTGGTGACAAAGTGGACTCTCCTGCTGCGTTGTTATTCGGAAAGGAACAGGCCCCGTGAGCGCACACGATACGACCGAGCCGACACGGCGTGACTTCCTCTATATTGCGACAGGTATGGCCGGTGTGGTCGGAGCGGGAGCCTTTGCATGGCCCTTCATCGACCAGATGAGACCGGACGCATCCACGCTGGCAGTCTCGTCCATCGAAGTTGATGTTTCAGCGCTGACGCCGGGCATGTCCCTGACAGTCAAATGGCGCGGCAAACCCGTTTTCATTCGCAACCGTACGCCGAAGGAAATCGAGGATGCCAAAAACGTCCAGCTGAGCCAGCTCAAGGATCCGATTGCGCGCAATGCCAATCTGCCGAGCGATGCCCAGGCGACCGATGCGGATCGCGGTGCAGGCAAAGGCAAGGAAAACTGGCTGGTCATGATCGGCGTGTGCACCCATCTGGGTTGCATTCCGCTCGGGCAGCAGGGGGATTTCGGCGGCTGGTTCTGCCCGTGCCACGGCTCGCAATACGATACTGCCGGGCGCATCCGTTCCGGTCCCGCACCGGAAAACCTGCCCGTCCCGCCACTTTCATTCATTTCCGACACCGTCATCAAGATCGGCTAAGGTTCCAGGGGGAGACACGACATGAGCGGTGGACATTCATCCTATACGCCGAACACAGGTATCGAAAAATGGGTCGATGCGCGACTTCCGTTGCCGCGTCTGATCTATGATTCATTCGTCGCCTATCCTGTTCCGCGCAATCTCAACTACGCCTATGCCTTCGGTGGCATCCTGGCGATCATGCTGGTTTCGCAGATCATCACCGGTGTCGTTCTGGCCATGCATTATGCGGCCGATACGGGACTGGCCTTCAATTCCGTTGAAAAGATCATGCGCGATGTGAATTCGGGCTGGCTGTTGCGCTACCTGCATTCCAACGGCGCATCGATGTTCTTCCTTGCGGTCTGGGTGCATATTTTCCGCGGGCTCTACTACGGTTCCTACAAGGCGCCGCGCGAGCTGCTGTGGATCCTCGGCGTGATCATCCTTCTCCTGATGATGGCAACCGCCTTCATGGGCTACGTCCTGCCATGGGGCCAGATGTCGTTCTGGGGTGCAACCGTCATCACCGGCTTCTTTACGGCGTTTCCGATCATCGGCGACCCGATCCAGCAGCTGTTGCTCGGCGGTTTTGCCGTGGATAATCCGACCCTCAACCGCTTCTTCTCGCTGCATTACCTGCTGCCCTTCATGATTGCCGGTGTTGTCATCCTGCACGTCTGGGCCCTGCATGTGACCGGCCAGACCAACCCGACCGGTATTGAAGTCAAGTCGAAGACGGACACGGTGGCGTTCACACCCTATGCAACCATCAAGGATGCATTTGCGCTGTCGCTCTTCCTGATCCTCTTTGCCTATTTCGTCTTCTACATGCCGAACTACATGGGTCATCCGGACAACTACATCCCGGCCGACTCGCTGAAGACGCCAGCCCACATCGTTCCTGAATGGTACTTCCTGCCGTTCTACGCGATGCTGCGCGCCATCACCTTCAACATCGGACCGATCAACTCGAAGCTCGGCGGCGTTCTGACCATGTTCGGCTCGATCGCGATCCTGTTCATCGTGCCGTGGCTCGATACATCGAAGGTGCGTTCGGCCGTCTACCGTCCCTGGTACAAGCTGTTCTTCTGGATCTTCGTTGCCAATGCCATCATGCTCGGCTGGCTCGGTTCGCGTCCTGCCGAAGGCATCTACACGATCCTTTCGCAGCTCGGCACAGCCTTCTACTTCGGCTTCTTCATCATCATCATGCCGTTGCTCGGCCTGATCGAAACGCCGCGCCGCATACCAAACTCGATTACGGAAGCTGTGCTTGCCAAGACCAAGAGCGGCGGTCAGCCCGCGGGTGTTGCGGCGGCTCCGGAAACCAAAGGCTGAGAAACGTGAAGGACTCTCCGATGAAAAAAATCCTCCTCGGTCTCGCAGCTGCCGGTCTCGGTACCATGCTGGCTCTCGGCGGCGGTGCGTTTGCGGAAGAAGCAGCCCACAATGCGGCTGAGCCGACGCATTTCCCGATCAAGCATCCGGAACAGATGAAGTGGTCCTTCGCCGGACCCTTCGGCACCTATGACAAGCAGCAGTTGCAGCGCGGTCTGAAGATCTACAAGGAAGTCTGCTCGGCCTGCCATTCGATGAAGCTGGTGGCTTTCCGTTCGCTTTCGGAACTCGGCTACAGCGAAGCGCAGGTCAAGGCATTCGCCGCGGAATATGAGGTGAAGGACGGCCCCAATGCGGAAGGTGAGATGTTCACCCGCAAGGCTATCCCGGCCGATCATTTCCCGGCGCCGTTCGCCAATGAACAGGCAGCGGCTGCCGCCAACAATGGTGCCGCTCCGCCCGACTTCTCGCTGATCGCCAAGGCCCGTGCCGTCGAGCGCGGCTTCCCGCAGTTCCTGATCGATATCTTCTGGGGACAGTATCAGGAAGGCGGACCGGACTATATTCACGCGCTGCTGACCGGCTTCGGCGAGACACCGCCGGAAGGCATGAAGATTCCCGAGGGAACGCACTACAACCCTTACTTCATCGCCGCAAAGTCATTGGCCATGGCCCAGCCGTTGCAGGATGGCCAGGTGACCTATGATGACGGTTCGCCGCAGACGCTGGCGCAGTATTCGAAGGACGTATCGGCATTCCTGATGTGGGCTGCTGAACCGCACCTGGAAGACCGCAAGAAGACCGGCTTCCGCGTCATGATCTTCCTTGTTCTGTTTGCAGGTCTCCTCTACGTCGCCAAGCGCCGTATCTGGGCCGACATCGAACATTGATCGGCTCTGACAATATCTGATCCGGAAAGGGCGCCTTGCGCCCTTTTCTTTTGCGGTGGTGGTCTATTAAACTGCACCGCTGTGCGCCTTGCAGGCACAAAGGAGTGACGACATGGATTCGACGCTGAAGCAGACGCTGGTGGATGCCATTCGGAATATCCCCGACTATCCCAAACCCGGCGTCATGTTTCGCGACATCACGACCCTGCTTGGCAATGCACGCGCCTTTCGCCGGGCCGTCGATGAACTGGTCCATCCCTATGCGGGCGGCAAGGTCGACAAGGTTGCCGGTGTGGAAGCGCGCGGCTTCATCATCGGCGGCGCCATGGCGCACCAGCTGTCCTCCGGTTTCGTGCCGATC
Organism: Phyllobacterium sp. 22229; assembly: GCF_052056495.1. Lineage (NCBI taxonomy): Bacteria > Pseudomonadati > Pseudomonadota > Alphaproteobacteria > Hyphomicrobiales > Phyllobacteriaceae > Phyllobacterium > Phyllobacterium sp. 22229. The sequence goes on along the minus strand of NZ_JBQEPA010000019.1, from coordinate 6,853 downwards.
CGCAAGAAGGGCAAGCTGCCGCATGATACGGTGCGCATTGCCTACAGCCTGGAATATGGCGTCGATGAAATGGAGATGCACCGGGATGCCATCGTGCCGGGTGAGAAGGTCATTCTCGTCGATGACCTGATCGCGACGGGCGGTACGGCCGAAGCTGCGGTGAAACTGCTGCAGCAGATGGGCGCCGACATTGTGAGCGCCTGCTTCATCATCGATCTGCCTGACCTGGGCGGGCGCAGGAAGCTCGAAGCGCTTGGCGTCAACGTGCGCACGCTCGTCGCCTATGAAGGCCACTGAGGGCCTTCTGCGGGCCGTTACTAGGCTAATCCTATCAACGCGGCGCTGTTGAACTCCAGGACCTTCTGTTCGTTCTGGTTATAGGCCGCTGATGACATCTGCATCATCGCCCAGCCTGGGCGCGATTGCAGCGCGCGAAACCCGTTCAATGTCCGGGTGAAGCGGATCGTATCGCCGGCATAGACCGGCTTCAGCCATTTCAGGTCTTCAAAGCCGGGCGAGGGGCCGAATTGCGGCGGCGTTTCGCCCCGCTGCATGGCCGCCTTGACCTGGCGTTTCATGTCCTCGACATTCAGCCGCATCCAGATGGCCGTCGTGTGCCAGCCGGAGGCGCACAGCGCCCCGAAATTGCTATGCCTGGCCGCTTCCGGATCGACGTGAAAACGCTGCGGATCGTATTTCCTGGCAAAGGTGACGATCTCTTCCGCGGTGAATGTGTGCGAGCCGAGATCGCGTTCGATCCCGATAAGGGCGGTGAGGGCTGCGCTCATGCTGCGGCGGGCTCCCGCAATGTGAACATGCCGGTGTTCTGCAGTTCGCAGACCACCTCGCCATGCTGGTTGGAGATGGCGTGGTGCAGCACGATGAAGCCGAGGTCCGGCTTGGATTTGGATACCCGCCGTTCGATGACCGTGCTCTTGCCGGTCAGCGTGTCTCCGGCAAGAACCGGCTTTTTCCACTTGGCGTAGTCGATGCCCGGCGCACCCTGCGATGTGGAATCGAGAAGATAGGCATCGCACATCATGCGCATGAACATGCAGACCGTGTGCCAGCCGGAGGCGGCAAGGCCGCCAAGGATGCTGGCCTTGCCCGCAGCCTCGTCCAGATGGAAGGGCTGGGGGTCGAACTGCGTGGCAAAATCGATGATCTCGCTGGCTTCGACGGATTTTGCGGGCAGCAGCCATTCGCTGCCAACCGTGAAATCCTCATAGGCATATCGGGGGGTATCGTTGCTCATGCCATCATAATAGGCATGAGCGCATTTGGTTCAAGAGGCAGAAGCGCGTCTTATGTGTTGAAACGGAACAGCATGATATCGCCGTCCTGCACCACATATTCCTTGCCTTCGTCGCGCGCCTTGCCCGCTTCCTTGGCAGCGACTTCGCCGCCGAGGGTGACATAGTCATTGTAGGCGATGGTCTGCGCGCGGATGAAGCCGCGCTCGAAATCGGTGTGGATGACGCCGGCGGCCTGCGGTGCCTTGGAACCGCGTTCAACGGTCCAGGCGCGGGCTTCCTTCGGCCCCACGGTGAAATAGGTGATCAGGTGCAGAAGCTTGTAACCCGCGCGGATCAGGCGATCGAGACCCGGCTCGTCCAGGTTCATCGCGTCGAGATATTCCTTGGCTTCTTCATCCGGCAGCTGTGCAACCTCGGCTTCGATGGCAGCGGAGATGGTGACCGTCTCGGCGCCCTGGGCCGTTGCCATTTCCTCGACGGCTTGCGTGTGTTCGTTGCCGGTTGCCGCATCGCTTTCGGCGACATTGCAGACGTAAAGCACCGGCTTTGAAGTCAGGAGATTGAGGCCCTGCAGAATGAGGAGGTCTTCAGGTGCGATGCCGTTCAGCATGAAGCGGACCGGCTTGCCGCCCTGCAGCAGGGAGAGTGCCTGTTCCATGACGGGAAGAACGGTAAGGGCTTCCTTGTCCTTGACGCCAGCGCGCTTGCGAAACTGAACGATGCGGCGTTCAAGACTGTCAAGGTCGGAAAGCATCAGTTCCGTCTCGACGGTTTCAGCGTCGGAGACGGGATCGATCCGGCCTTCCACATGGGTGATGTCGTCATCTTCAAAGCAGCGCAGGACGTGCACCACGGCGTCGACTTCGCGGATATTGGCGAGGAACTGGTTGCCGAGGCCTTCACCCTTGGATGCGCCGCGCACGAGGCCGGCGATATCGACAAAGCTGATGCGGGTCGGGACGATGTTGGCGGATTTGCCGATCTTGGCGATGGCCTGCAGGCGCGGGTCGGGCACGGCAACTTCGCCGGTGTTCGGCTCGATGGTGCAGAACGGATAGTTCGCAGCCTGCGCGGCAGCTGTCTTGGTCAAGGCGTTGAAAAGCGTCGATTTGCCGACATTGGGCAAGCCAACGATGCCGCATTTGAAACCCATAATCTGCGATCCTTATTCTTTCTTGCCGAAGAGCTTGTTCAGCATGTCGGCCATCGGGCCGGTTTTTGGAATGGTGACGGTCGGCTTGGCCGGACGCGCCTGCCGGATATGGCTTTGACCCGCCGGTTTTGCAACGGGTTTCGGTTCGCTCCTGTGGCCGCTGCCGGTGGCGAGCGCCACACGGTTCATGAACCCGGCATCGTCCTTCTTGACGAGCAAACCCGTATTGTCGGCGATGGCCCCGAGAATGGGCTCGACCCATTCGCCATCGGCCTTGGAAAAATTGCCGAGGACATGGTGCGTCACCATCTCCTTGACGCCGGGATGACCGATCCCGACACGAATGCGCCGGTAGTCCTTGCCGCAATGGGCATCGATGGACTTGATGCCGTTGTGCCCGCCCGAACCGCCGCCCGTCTTCACGCGCAGCTTGCCCGGCGGCAGATCCAGTTCGTCATAGATGACGACGAGATCGTCCAGCGCCAGCTTGTAGAAGCGCATGGCCTCGCCAACGGACTGGCCGGACAGATTCATGAAGGTCTGGGGCTTGATCAGAATGACCTTTTCGCCGTCGATCGTGCCATCGGCGATCAGGGCCTGAAACTTCTTGGTCCAGGGAGAAAAACGATGGCGACGGTGTATTTCATCCGCCGCCATGAAACCGATATTATGCCGGTTTGCAGCATATTGGGAGCCGGGATTGCCAAGACCTGCGATGAGCAGCACGGTGCCATAGCTCCCAATAGAGACGATTACTCGCCGTCTTTTTCTGCCGTTTCAGTGGTCTCGGCTGCTGCCTCAACGGTCTCGTCTTCTGCAGCGAGAACAGCCGGAGCGGCAATCGTGGCGATGGTGAAGTCACGATCATGGATAACCGACGTTACGCCCTTCGGCAGTGTAACAGCGGAAATGTGGATCGAGTCACCGATCTGCAGGCCGGTCAGATCGATTTCGATCGCATCCGGAATTGCATTTGCTGGGGCATGCAGTTCGACATCGTGACGAACGATGTTGAGAACGCCGCCGCGCTTGATGCCTGGGGACAGTTCTTCGTTGAGGAAGTGAACAGGGACGTTCACGTTCACAACCGACTTTGCCGACACACGCAGGAAGTCAACATGCACTGGCTTGTCGCTGACCGGATCAAGCTGGAAATCCTTGGGAAGGACCTGAATGGACTTGCCATCCAGCTGGATGTTCGCGATCGTCGTCTTGAAGCCGCCGCCGTGAATCTTGTAGTAGAGTGTCTTGTAGTCGAGGGTAATCGAGATTGGTGCCTGCTTGTCACCATAGATGACTGCTGGCACTTTACCGTTGCGGCGAAGTTCCCGGGAGGACCCCTTACCAACCCGTTCGCGCGCCTCGGCCTTGAGCTCGTATGCTTCGCTCATGGCATTTCCTTTCGAGGTTCAAATCTGGAGTGTTTTCCGGGTTGTCTGCAAGGATAGCCCAAAAAACATGAAGCGGTCGCATGGCCATCCGGAACCGGATGAAATGACCGCCCCATTCCGCGTTGCCTCCAAGGGTGTCTACGCGGATGGCGGCTCTATAACGGAAAGAGACGCCATGTGCAAGTTTGTTGCTTGACCGGCATGGCGGGAAAGTCTGTCATTCCACCGTTACAGGCGCTGTTTAGGGCGGGAAAACAAAACAAGGGCGGGCAATGGCCGGGACAATAGCGCTGGAACAGCAAAAAATCGTGGCGCGCGACGCGTTTTATACCTTCGGCAAGATCGGCCTTCTGTCCTTTGGCGGTCCCGCCGGGCAGATCGCGATGATGCACCGGGTGCTGGTCGATGAAAGAAAGTGGATCAGCGAGGAACGCTTCCTGCATGCGCTGAATTTCTGCATGCTGCTGCCCGGACCCGAAGCAATGCAGCTTGCCACCTATCTCGGCTGGCTGTTTCACGGGGTGAGGGGCGGTGTTGTCGCCGGGCTTCTGTTTATCCTGCCGGGCGCGTGCGTGATGCTGGCGCTGTCGGCGCTCTATGTCAGTTTCGGGCAGGTGCCTGTTGTCGAGGGGCTGCTGTTCGGTCTGAAAGCGGCGGTGCTGGCGATCGTGCTCGAAGCCCTGATCAAGGTCGGCAAGCGCGCCCTGACCGACTATCCCGCCTATGGTATCGCTGTTTGCGCGTTTATCGCCATTGCCCTCATCAAGATGCCGTTCCCGCTGGTCATCCTGATCGCCGGGCTTTTCGGTTTCGCGCGCTATCGCCTGACCAATAGATTGCCCCCATCATTGCCGGAGGCAAGCCTTGCTGAACCGGCGGCGCGCGGCGCTTTCCAGTCCGCCATGGTGTGGACCATGCTCTGGCTGGGACCGCTTGTGCTCTTAGTGGCGGGGCTGGGGCAAAGCAATGTCTTTGCCGCCGAAGCAGCGTTCTTCTCCAAGATGGCGGTGGTAACCTTCGGCGGCGCCTATGCGGTTCTTGCCTATGTGGCGCAGCAGGCCGTGGACTATTACGGCTGGCTGAAGCCCGACGAAATGCTCACCGGTCTCGGTCTTGCGGAAACCACGCCCGGACCGCTGATCCTGGTGCTGGCCTTTGTCGGTTTCGTCGGCGGCGCGCGCCTGTCCGGCTTCGATCCGCTCACCGGCGGCCTGTTTGGCGGGCTGACGGCGCTGTGGTTCACCTTTGCGCCGTGTTTTCTCTGGATTTTTGCCGGTGCACCCTTTGTCGAGCGGCTGCGCCATGTCGGCTGGCTGAAGGCCTCGCTGGCGGCAATTACCGCTGCCGTCGTCGGTGTCATCGCCAATCTTGCCGTGTGGTTCGGCCTGCATGTGCTGTTTGGCGCTTTTCAGGAGACCTTGCTTGGCCCGCTGCATCTGCCGCTGCTGGACCTCGCCGCCTTTGACTGGGCGGCGGCGGCCATAGCATCGGGGGCGGCAGTCGCGCTGATTGCGCTGCGCCTGAACATGCTTGTTGTGCTGGGACTGGCGGCGCTGGCCGGTATCCTGCTCCGGCTCTAATCGAACAGGCTGGAAACAGACTCTTCCGCCGCCGTGCGCGAAACCGCTTCGCCGATCAGGTCGGAAATCGACAGGACGCGAATGTTGTGCGCCGCTTCGATGGCCGGTGTCGGCTGGATGGAGTCGGTGATCACCAGTTCCTTCAGTTTCGAGCTGGTGATGCGGGCAACCGCGCCGCCGGAGAGTACACCGTGGGTGATGTAAGCGGTGACGCTGGTGGCCCCCTTGGCGAGGAGGGCCTCGGCCGCATTGCACAATGTGCCACCGGAATCGACGATGTCATCGAACAGCAGACAATCCTTGCCGCTGACTTCACCGATGACGTTCATGACTTCCGACTCGCCGGGACGGTCGCGGCGCTTGTCGACGATGGCCAGCTGCGCGTCGATGCGCTTGGCCAGTGAGCGGGCGCGGACGACACCGCCGACGTCTGGTGATACGACCATGACATTCGACGTGCCGTAATGGGTGCGGACATCACTGGCGATAACGGGAACCGCATAGAGATTGTCGGTCGGGATATCGAAGAAACCCTGAATCTGGCCGGCGTGCAGATCAAGTGTCAGCACGCGGTTTGCACCGGCTTCGGTGATCAGATTGGCCACCAGCTTGGCGGAGATCGGCGTACGCGGACCGGCCTTGCGGTCCTGGCGGGCATAACCGAAATAGGGAAGGACTGCGGTGATGCGCTTCGCCGAGGAGCGGCGGAAAGCATCGATCATGATGAGCAGTTCCATCAGGTGATCATTTGCCGGGAAGGATGTCGACTGCATGACGAAGACGTCTTCGCCGCGCACATTTTCCTGGATCTCGACAAATATCTCCTGATCGGCGAAGCGCCGGACGCTGGCCTTTCCAAGCGGAATATTGAGATATTTGGCGACAGATTCAGCGAGAACGCGATTGGAATTGCCCGCGAATAGTTTCATGCCCGTATTTTCCCCGGTGCCAGCCAAGTGAAGGATATGCCGGGCCTTTTACTGTGCCTGACGCACATTGCAAGCGGGCAGGGCAGATTCATGCACAGTTCCTCGCAATTATCGCGTCAAACGCGTAAATATGTCACGTCTTGGCGCCGGATACCCATTTCAGATAGCCGTCGATGGCCTTGTCGGCGATTGATTCCATCACCTTCGGCGGTACGGTACTCCAGGGATCGGTGCCGTTGCCGGGGACGATTTCCTGTCCCTGGATGCGGTGAAGCCGGGTCCCCGCGGGATCGAGCACGTCCCAGACATAGATGATCGTCGTCTGGTTGCCGTCGGGCAGGGCGGAGAAATAGCCCTTCATGATATGTGTGTTGTCGGTATCGGCGGCGGTGCCGAGCACAATGCCCTTGGCCTTGGCCAGCGCCGAAAGACGTTGCGACAAAGGTGTGGCGGCGGCAATCGGGGCGCCGACGATCGGGGCGAAACGCAGTTTTGCCGTGCGGGACACGCCCGGCTGCGCGGCGCCCGATGCCACGGCGGTGCC